>DATMBD010000378.1:0-4022 GCA_035559355.1 Dehalococcoidia bacterium | reverse complement strand
TGAGCCCGTATGCGGCGCCTACCGAGAGCAGGTTCATGACGATCGCCTTCGCCGGCACGACGATCGACCGGAAGACCACCATCAGGAGGACGAAGCTCAGCGCCAGCACGAAGCCGATGACGATGGGCAGGTAGTTCTGGGTGAGGTCGTAGCCGTCCAGGTTCTCGGCGGCGAGGCCGCCGACCAGGACCCGAGCGTCGACGCCCTGGAAGGCCTGAGGGATGTACTGCTCCCGCAGGCGCTGGATGGCATCGGTGCCTTCGAGAGCGTTGGGGTCGGCAGCGAGCTGGATCGAGAGCAGACCCAAGTCGCCCGCCGGGTTGGCTTCGAACTGGCTGGAGCCGAAGACGCTGTCCTGAGCCGTGATCGCCCTGAGGCGCTCGATCGCAGCCTGGACCTGAGGCGAATTTACGTTGCCGTCGATGACGACCTCGGCGGGGTTGACGTCGCCGCCTTTGAACTTCTCCTGCATCTCCAGGAAGCCCTGCTTGGACTGGAAGCTGTCCGGCAGCGTGCTGACTCCGGCGAATCCGACGTGGATATCGAAGTAGGGGACCGCGGCGGCGATGAGGAGGACGGTAACTCCCAGGACGCTGATGAGGGGCCGGGCCATGACCGTGCGGGCCACCCGGTCCCAAAAACCGCCGGCCTGCTCCTCATCGAAGCGGGCCTGCGCGTGCTGGATGATCGGCAGCCGCAGGCTGTTGACGCGGTCGCCCAGAAGCCGGAGCACAGCAGGCAGCAGCGTCAACGAAGCGAAGACCGAGGCAAGGACGACGAGGATGGCGCCTGCGGCCAAGCTGCGGAAGATGGTCTGGGGCACGATCAACAGCCCCAGCAGGGCGATGATCACGGTCATGCCGCTGAAGAGGACGGCGCGGCCGGCCGTGGAGGCGGCGACGCCGATGGCGTCCTCGGTGGCGAGGCCGCGGGCGCGCTCTTCCCGGAAGCGGGAGATGATGAACAGACAGTAATCGATGCCGACGGCCAGCCCCATCATGAAGATCATGTTGGTGACGAAGAACGTCAACTGGAACTGCTGGCCGATGAGCGCCGTCAAGGCCACAGCGAGAATGATGGCGCCGAAAGCGAAGAAGATCGGCAGAACCGCGGCGGAGACGGCGCCGAAGACGAGCACGAGGATCAGGAGCGCCACGGGCAGCGTGCCGAACTCCGAGCGCTGGAGGTCTTTCTCCAGGGCCTCGTTGAAGTCGTTGCCGACGCTGGCGATGCCGAAGGAGTACACCGTGAAGCGGTCCTTCCCGTTCGCCTCTTCGACGACCTGCAGGACTTGCTTGACGTTGTCGGTGGCGTGGTCGACGTCGCCGGCCATCGTGTAGGGGATGAGGGCGGAGCGGCGGTCTTTCGAGACGAGCCCTTCGTCTCCGGACTGGTAGTACGAGGTCGTTGACTCGATGACGTCGGGGCCGAGGGCCGCCAGCTCGCTGCGGATGGCCTCCACGTAGTCACGGAAGGCGGCGTCGTCGACGGTGAGCTCGGCTGAAGTGACGACGACGGCTTCGTGGACCCGGAAGGGACCGCGCAGGCGGTCTTCGAGCAGATTCTTGGCCTGGAGGGACTCCGGGTTGTTGGTGGCGCTGGCTTCGTTGGTAAGGGCGTCCGAGAGGAGCGCTCCGATGAGACCGAAGGAAGCGACGAGGAGGACGACCCAGAGGGCAACGGTGCGCCAGGGGTGGCGGGCGCTGCCGCGAGCAACGGCGGTGGGAGAGAGACTAAACGACATCGGCTGCCTCCGAGGTCAGGGCTTCCGCGCGGCGGTGGCCGCGGAAGCGAAAGAAGAGCGCAACGGCGAAAAGACCGGCCGCCAGAAGGGGCCAGGGCCTGCGCGAGCTCCGGCCAACGATTTGGGTTGCGCGCATGGGACATCTCCTTGCTAAGAAAAACGAATGCTCCTTCTCTTATAGAGACGATTCGCTCATCCGTCAAGCAGGCCCGCGAGAAAATTTCGGGGATTTTAGTGCTGCAAGGCCAGGCGGGCGCTGGGCGCCTCCTTGAGCGGCCCTTCGCCCCGCCAGAAACTGCCGTTGAAAAGCGCGCGCGCCGCCTCCGCGTACGAAACGAGGTCGATTTCGGGATCGATGACCTTCTGGATGATGTAGCCCTGATAGAGGGAGATCATCACGCGCGCGATTGCGTCAGGGTCCAGGGAGGGGTCGATCTCACCCTTCTCTTGAGAGCGGGCGATGAGGTCGCGGAAGCCGGCCCGCACCGCTTCGCTCGTTCTGCTCAGCGACTGACGGATGCGTTCGTTGCGCGGCGCCTCGGAGATGAACTCCACCGTGAGGGCGCAGAAGGCGGAGAACTCTTTCGGGTCGCGGTCGAGGAAGAAGACCTCCAGCAGTGCATCGAAGACCTGCAGCGTCTCCTCTCTGGCGAACGCCTGTTCCAGGCGGGCAGCGTTCTCGCGCTGGCGGTGCTCGCCCATGCCTTCGATGATCTCTTCCTTGCTTTTGAAGTAGCGGTAGACGGCGCCGGGGCTGAGGCCGGCCTCGTTGCAGATGTCCTGCATCGTCGTTTGATGGAAGCCCCGCCGCGAAAAGCAGGCCGCGGCGGCGTCCAGAATCTGCTGCCTCCGCAGCTCCAGGTATTCGGGCAGGACTTTTGGCATCTGGCCACCCTCACTTAAGCGAAGGAACGTTCTCTTTTCTTATAGCACTAATGGCAGGGCCTTGTCAGTACCCGAAAGGAGAATCAGATCGAACGGATGACAGGAAAAGTCGACCAAGGGCGCGAGGCCAGGAAGGCAGCTTCTCGGCGCCTGCTGATTGGCTGTGCCCGACTAACGGGCCTTCGCTGGCTCGAGGCCCGGAGTCGAGAAGTGGATGGAGCCGCGGAAGTCCGCGTCGGCGTCGCCCGGCGTCCGGGGGACGTCGTCCGGCCGGCGGTGGACGATGGCGCCTTGTGCCTGAAGTTTTGCCTGCAGGTCGGCAACAGGAACGTCGCGCAAGCGGACGCCGCGGCCGAGGGCGAGGGCGGCGGCGAGGCCCGCGGCCTGTCCCATCACCCAGCATTCCGGCACTTCCCGCAGGGCGGCGTGCGAGCGCGGGTCGGCCGAGAGGTTCCGCCCCGCGGCCAGCAGGCCCTCCAGCTTCTCCGGCACGAGGCTTCCGAAGGGGATTTCGAGTGTGGGGAACTCCGGCGTGAGGCCCGGGCAAAGGCCGATGCTCTCGTCGGAGCTGCCGTCGTTGCGCCAACGATCGAGGGTCACGCGCTTGACTCCGCGCAGTCGGCGGGCGTGCCGAGTGCCGATCTGCGGGGCGGAGTCCATGATCCAGGCGCGCTCGAAGCCGGGCACGTGGTTGCGGAACCAGTGCAGGCCCCGGCGCATGATGTCGCGGGAGCGGAACTCCACCTCGGTGAGGTCGGCGACGCTGAGGGCGGAGTAGCCGGACATCTTCGGAGTCATGAACAGCGCTACGGAATCGTACGGCGTCGCGTGGGCGCGGAGGTTGATCCCGGCTTCGACAGCCTTGCGCATGAGGGCGCTGTGCTCCTCGGGATGCAGCATGCGGAAGTCCAGGTAGCGGCGCATGTCTACGTTTCCGAACCGGAAACTGGTGTTAATGCGCGCGTGAGCGCCTTCGGCGTCGAAGTCGTTGTCGAACTCGGCCCCGGCGAGCGCGAAGATGTCGCCATCGCCGGTGCAGTCGATGACGATGGGCGCCAGCAGCGCCTTGCGCCCCTCTTTGCTCTCGAAGATGACGCCGGTCACGGCGTCCCCTTCCCGCACGGCGGCGACGGCCCAGCAGTGAAAGAGGACGTGGACGCCGGCTTCCCGCACCATGTCGTTGTGGACGAGCTTCATGACCTCCGGGTCGATCGTCGGCGACCACTGGACGACGCCGCGCAAGGCGCTGGTGCGCTGCGCCCAGTAGCTGGCGGCGACGGGGTCGCGGGAGCCCCAGAGTTCCTTCGGCGGGCCCAACGTGGCCTCGGGGCCGCAGCGCTCCATCATCTCCGCGCCGATGCCAGCAACGACGAGGTTGCCCTCCCAGTCGGCC
>DATMBD010000377.1:0-9294 GCA_035559355.1 Dehalococcoidia bacterium | reverse complement strand
CCCGGGTGACATACCCGGTAATCGCGTCGCCGGGGACGGGGCTGCAGCAACGGGCGATCTGCGTCAGGACGTCGCCAGTCCCCAGGACGCGGATCGTGTGGCGAAGGTCCGGCTGGATCGTGGCCGGCGACGGCGCGGGCTCAGGCTCCGGCTCCGCGCGGTTGAGGTGCAATGCCAGGCGGCCGGCGATCTGGCTGAGACTGGTGCCGCCATAGCCCACCGATGCGTAGAAGTCATCTGCGGTCTCGAAGCGGAACCAGGAGAGCATCTCAGGCAGGAGGTCGGAAAGGCTGGCTCCCAGGCGCTTGAGCTCGCGTTCCACCATCTCTTTGCCGCGGGCGACGTTTTCATCCCGCTCCTGGCGCTTGAACCACTGCCTGATCTTGGAGCGGGCGTTGCCGGTGCGCACATAGCCCAGGTTCGGGTTGAGCCAGTCTCGCGAGGGGCCTCTCGAAGAGCGGCTGGTGACGATCTCGACGACGTCGCCGTTCTGCAGCTGGTAGGTGAGGGGCACCAGCTTGCCGTTGACCCGCGCCCCCACGCAGTGGAAACCGATGTCGGAGTGAATGCGGAAGGCGAAGTCTATTGGCGTCGAGCCGGCGGGGAGGTCCTTCACATCGCCCTTGGGCGAGAACACGAAGACCTGATCCTTGAAGATGTCGGTCTTGACGAACTCGACGAACTCGGCTGCCTCGGCCGTCTCTCTCTGCCAGTCCAGGAGCTGGCGGAGCCACGTGATCCGCTCCTCCAGGGCCCGGTCCCGCGGCCCGCCTTCCTTGTAGCGCCAGTGGGCGGCGACGCCGTATTCGGCCGTGCGATGCATCTCGTAGGTGCGGATCTGAACCTCCAGCGGCCGGGCGCCGGGGCCCATCACGGTAGTGTGGAGCGACTGGTAGACGTTTTCGCGCGGGTTGGCGATGTAGTCGTCGAAGAGGCCCGGCAGCGGGCGCCAGAGGCCGTGCACCACGCCCAGGGCGTGGTAGCAGTCCGCCAGCGTGTGCACCAAGACGCGAATCGCCAGGAGGTCGTAGATGTCGTTGAACGACTTCCCCATGGCGGCGTACTTCTGCATCTTCTGGTGGATGCTGTAGATCGTCTTCGCCCGGCCGGACAGCTCGGCGACGATGCCCTGCCGTGAAAGCTCGTATCGGAGAAGTTTCTCGACCTGGGTGACGTAACGCTCGCGCGATTCGCGGCTGGCGGCGAGGAGGCTGGTGATCTTCTCGTACGTCTCCGGCTCCAGGTACTGGAAGGCGAGGTCTTCCAGCTCGTGGGCGATGTTACCGAGGCCGAGGCGGTGCGCCAGCGGAGCGTAGATGTCCATGGTCTCGCGCGCGATACGCACCTGCTTGCGCGGCTCGAGAGCGTGAAGCGTGCGCATGTTGTGGAGCCGATCAGCCAGCTTGATGACGACGACGCGGATGTCCTCCGCCATCGCCAGGAACATCTTGCGCAGGTTGTCCGCCTGGACATCCTCGTCCCAGCCCGCGTCCTCCGGCCGGAGCAAATTCAGGCGGCTCAGCTTCGTCACGCCCTCGACCAGCCGAGCGACGTCCGGCCCGAAGCGCTTTTCGATGTCCGAGTTGGAGACGCCGCAATCTTCGACAACGTCGTGGAGGAGCGCGGCCGCGATCGCCGCCCCGTCCAGCTTCAGATCGGCGACCGTCATGGCGGCGTCGATGGGGTGGACGATGTAGGGATCGCCGGTCTTGCGGCTTTGCCCTTCGTGCGCTTCCGCGGCAAACCGGTACGCCTCCTCAATCAGGCGCGCCCGCTCCGGGGAGACGCTGTCGCCGGCCCGCGAGATGAGTTCTGCGGCGCTGGGAATGCTCATGGCCTTCGGTAATAACACTTTATCATTATTGATAAACGCCAAAGTGTAAGAAATCGCCGGCAATTGAGTTTGTTGTATTGAAGGCAGTTCTCAGGACGGATCAGCCTCGGCCGAGGCGACCATCAGGCACGGACAGTCTATGTACCACGTAATCATCGTCAGCCTCCTCTGCACGTTCTCGCTGGTGACGTGGAACTTGCTTCACTTCGCTCCCAGAAGCGTCTCCCTGTTTCTGTCCCAGAAGCTGTGCACGCTCGTCTCCATTCCCTTTCTTCTCGGCGGCGCCTTCACCGGCTTCATGGCCGGCTACGGGGAGCCGAGCGCGGAAGGCCTTATCGCCTCCGTCGTCATGTGCCATGTCGGCCTGTGGTTCCTGCTCCTCCACTGGGCGGGCAGCGGCACTTACGAAGGTCGCCAGATCGTTCGTCGCGGCTTCGCCATGATGGGCCTGCTCACGGCCTGCCTTCTGGCGCTGTTTTACATCGAAGACCCCCGGCTCGCCGCCATCCCGCAGCTCCTCCTCCTTGCGGCCGGCTTCTGGGCAGCCAAGGACCTAGAGCGCTTTCTGGATCGAGGGCGGTAGGCTCCGCCCGCGTCGCGTCTGACGCGGGAAGCCGCCGCCGGAGAGGGCCAGGCCCGCATTCGCCGGCAGGCGGCTTCGCATTCATGTGGCCGCCTCGGAGCGATGCCCTCGTTTGACAACTTCTTAATACGCGTGGTACATGCTACTGGGCTTTCAGGGTAGCAAAGCCGGGCCGAGGCCTTTACTGGAGACCCGCCGGACCGGGAAAGGACTGTACCGCTGGCTTCAGAAACCAAACCCCTGGCCGAAGAAAACCTCCCTGATTCACTTTCGGCAGATGCGCTTTCGCCGGACCTGTACGACGACCCGGCCAGCCGGGACGTGTTCACCAAGGCGCGCAGCTTTCCGCTCGTAAAGCAGGCGAAGGCCTTCGGCGTCTATCCCTTCTTCAAGCCGCTCGAAAGCAACGAAGGGCCGGAAGCGATCATCGACGGCAAGCGGGTGATCATGCTCGGGTCCAACAACTATCTGGGCCTGACCCGCCATCCCCGCGTGGTCCAGGCCACGCGGGACGCCGTGGAACGCTACGGCACGTCGATGACCGGCTCCCGCCTCCTCAACGGCACCACGAAGCTGCACGAACGCCTCGAAGAGCTCCTGGCCTGGTTCTTCGAAACGGAAGCATGTGTCACTTTCACGACCGGTTACCAGGCGAACCTCGGAGCGATTTCCGCCCTGGCCAACCGGCGTGTCGCCGTCGTCCTCGACAAGGCCGACCACGCCAGCATCTACGACGGCTGCAAGCTCTCGGACGGCGAGATGTTCCGCTTCCTGCACAACGACGTCGACCAGCTAGAGCAGATCCTGGCCAAAGTCACGCAGGACAAAGCCGCCATGGTCGTCGTGGACGGCGTCTACAGCATGGGCGGGGACATCGCCCCCCTGCCCAAGATCATCGAGGTCGCCCACCGCTACGAGGCCCGTGTCATCGTCGACGACGCTCACGCTGTCGGCGTGCTCGGACGCGGCGGCCGGGGCACGGGGCATCACTTTGGCCTCGAAAAGGAGGTCGACCTCATCGTGGGCACGTTCTCGAAGTCGCTGGCGTCGATCGGCGGCTTCGTGGCTGGCGAAGCCGACGTCGTCGACTGGATCAAGCATTTCGCCCGGCCCAGCCTGTTCAGCGCCAGCCTGCCGCCCGCCTCAGTGGTAGCCGCGACGACTGCCCTCGAGGTGCTCATCGACGAGCCGGAGCTGGTGGAACGCGTGAACGAAAACGGCCGCCTGCTTCGGGACGGGTTGCGCGATGCCGGGTTCGACGTCGGCAACTCGGAGACGCCGATCGTGCCCATCCTCGTCGGCGACGAGGTGCGGATGGTGAGCTTCTGGAAGGAACTCCTGGCCAACGGCGTCTACACCAACGCCAGCATCGTGCCCGCCGTCCCCCGCGGCGCCGCAATCCTCCGCACCAGCGCCATGGCCACCCACACGCCGGAGCAATTGAAGCAGGCTGTGGAGTTGATGGGCGAGCTCGGCAGGCGTCACCGCATCATTAGCTGAGCCGAGCGCTCTGGTTGGCGACTTCAGCGGCCACGGAATTGCAAGTGCTGCCCGTTCGGACGCGGGCGGATCGTGAGGGCTTCCTCCGCTTACCCTGGCGTCTATATTCCGCACACAAGACCTGGGTCCCGAACCTGCTCATCCTCCAGCGCGACGTAATCTCACCCCGAAAGAACCCCTTCTTCGACAAGGGGGAAGCAGAGCTCTTCCTCGCACTTCGCAATGGTCAGCCCGTGGGCCGGATTAGCGCCTCCATCGACAGGGACCACAATCGCCACCACGGCGAAAGTACGGGATTCTTCGGGTTCTTCGAGTCCATCGACGACCCTCAGGTGGCTCGAGCTCTCCTCCAGGCCGCCGAAGACTGGCTCTCACAGCGCGGGATGAAGACTGTCCGCGGGCCTCTGAGCTTCAGCCTCAACGAGGAAGCCGGCCTTCAGGTGGAGGGCTTCGAGGAGCCGGCGATGATCGCCATGCCCCAGTCGCTGCCGTACTACGCGCGATTGATCGAAGGCGAAGGGTACGTCAAGGCGATAGACCTGCTCGCCTATCGCTGGCAGATCAAGCGCCCGCCCGAACGCATAATGGCGGCGATCGAGAAGACGAAAGCATATCCGGGGCTCAGGGTCCGGAAAATCCGCATGTCGCGCCTCAAGGAAGAGGTCGACATCCTCCTCGACATCTACAACGACACCTGGAGCGAAAACTGGGGCTACGTCCCCGTCTCGCGCCGCGAAGCTGCGAAGCTGGCTTCGGACCTCCGCCTGATCGCCGATCCGAGGGTTGTTCTCATCGCCGAAGTTGACGGGGAGCCTGCCGGCATGGTGGTGGGCCTTCCTAACCTCTACGAAGCAATCCGGGACTTTCAGGGCTTCCTTGACCCATGGAAGGCCTTGAGGCTAATTTGGCGCCTCAAAGTCCGGGGCACGAAGACCGGCCGAATCATCCTCTTCGGCGTGAAGCGCAAATTCCGCACCCGCCAGCTCTACGGCCTCCCTTTCCTCCTCCTCTACGAACTGTTCCTCGCGGCCAGCACCCGCCGCTACGAATGGTGCGAGGAGTCCTGGATACTGGAGACCAACACGCGCATCCACGCGATGATGCCTCACTGGGACGCGTATGTGTACAAGCGTTATCGCATCTATGAAAAGGCCCTCTAGGTCTGGCGCCAGCCCGGGCGGTTCCTCCGGACGCAGATTAGAGCCGCACTTGACCTGGAGGGGCCGCTGGCTGCACGACGGGAAACAGAAAAATCGCGCCTCCGGGGCCCCGTGATGCTCGTCCTGGTAACAGGCGCTACCGGATTTCTCGGCTCGCACGTTGCCGAACGGCTGGTTCAGCAGGGGGCGCAGGTGCGGGTTCTCACGCGCGGCAGGAGCAGGCTGACCTACCTCGACGGCCTCGAGGCCGAACGCGTAGAGGGCGACCTGCGCGATCACGAATCGCTGGCGCGCGCCGTTCAGGGCGTGGACATCGTCGTCCACGCGGCCGGTCTGACGATGGGCGCCGCCTTGAGCGAGGCCGAGTTTCACGAAGTGAACGCGCTCGCCACGGGCAGGCTGGCAAAAGCCGCGCGAGAAGCCGGCGTGCGGCGCTTCGTCTACGTCTCCAGTCAGGCGGCCCAAGGGCCCAACCACGACGGCTCCAGCCGTGCTCCCGACCCCCCGCGCCCGATCAGCGCCTACGGGCGCTCAAAGCTTGCCGGAGAGTACGCCGCCCTCGCTGAACGGGACCCGATGAGCGTGGCCGTCTTGCGGCCGCCGGTCATCTACGGAGAGCGCGATCGCGCACTTCTCCCTTTGTACCGTCTCGCCAAGCTGGGCATTGTGCCCGTCTACGGCAGCGGCAAGAACCGAATCAGCGTCGTACACGTCCAGGACGCCGCCGAGGCGATCGCCGCGGCCGCGCTGGCGCCGGGGCCGTCCGGAGCCGTCTACACCTTTTCCGACGGCGCCACGCATACCTGGGAGACGCTCGTCGAAGCCTTCGGCCGGGCATACGGGCGCGTGCCGCGCTTGCTGCGCGTTCCCCCTGCCCTTTACGCAGGAGCCGGCCTCCTGGCTGCGGTGGCCCAGGCTGCCCTGCGGCGGCCGCTCCCCTTGTCGCCCGATCAGGTGCGCCACATGCATGCTCCCGCCTGGCTGGCTGACAACGAAGCCATCACGCGCGAGTTGGGCTGGAAACCACTGATAGACGTCCGGGAGGGGTTCGAACGCACTGTCCGCTGGTACAGGCAGCAGGGTTGGCTTTAGTTCGGTCATCCACAGCTGCTTCGTTACTGCCGCCGGCCGCTGCAACGATTTCGATAGCGGCAATGTGGCAAACTAAGGCATTCTCGCTTCTGGGGGTGGTAGCTGAATGCCCGGTCACACATACAAAGTCATCGAGCTCGTCGGCACGTCCGAGGTGGGCGTCGACGATGCGATCCGCGGCGCCGTCGACAAGGCGTCGCAGACGCTGAAGGGCCTAGACTGGTTCGAAGTCCAGCAAGTCCGGGGCCAGATCGTTGACGGGCGGGTAGCCTGGTACCAAGTCGACATGAAGATCGGCTTCCGGGTAATGTCTGAGGAGGAGTTGAAGGGATAGCCTCGCGCCGGGTACCCGCTGGGATCCAGGGCAAGCAAGCTTCTCGCTGGAAAGGTTCGTTTGCTGAATGAGCGAAGTCGAGTTCGACGTCACGGCGATAGGAAACGCGATCGTCGACGTGCTGGCGCACGCCGAGGATCGTTTCCTGACGGAGCACAACCTCCCGAAAGGGACGATGTCGCTCATCGACGCCGAAACTGCTGAGCGCATGTACGACATGATGGGCCCGGGCGTCGAGGCTTCGGGCGGCTCCGCGGCGAACACAGCGTCCGGCATCGCGGGCCTGGGCGGGCGCGTAGCCTACATCGGCAAGGTGGCGGACGACCAGCTCGGCGAGGTCTTCCGGCATGACATTCGCGCCGTCGGCGTCCATTTCGAAACGCCGCCCCTGAACGGCGGCTTGTCCACGGCTCGCTGCCTCATCTTCGTCACGCCGGACGCCCAGCGGACCATGCAGACGTTCCTCGGCGCCTGCACGGCCCTCGGGCCAGAGGACATCGACGAGTCGCTCATCCGCAACTCCAAGGTCACGTTCATCGAGGGCTATCTGTGGGACCAGCCCCGCGCCAAGGAGGGCGTGCTCAAGGCGATGCGCCTTGCGAAAGAGGCAGGCCGCAAAGTCGCGTTCACGACCTCGGATCCCTTCGCCGTCGACAGGCACCGCGAGGAGTTCCTCGACTTGGTCCGCAACCACGTCGACATCCTTTTCGCGAACGAGGCAGAGATCAAGGCTCTGTACCAGGTGAAGGACTTCGATTCGGCGCTGCAGAAAGTGCGCCACCAGTGCGAGATCGCCGCCCTCACGCGCAGCGAAAAGGGATCGGTGATCGTCAACGGCGACACCATACACGTCATCGATGCGGAAAAGGTGGCCAAAGTCGTCGACACCACGGGCGCGGGCGACGCCTACGCCGCGGGCTTCCTCTACGCCTACACGCACGGCAAGCCGCTGGAAGTCTGCGGCAGGCTCGGCGGGCTGCTGGCGGCGGAAGTCATAAGCCACTACGGCCCGCGGGCGGAGGCAGACCTCAAGAAACTTGCGGCGCCTCTCCTCGCCTGAACCGGCAGCGTTGGAGGCGCGCCTGCGCATCAGGCGGAACCACCTTGGCCAGGACAGCTAGCTTCCTCCCGCCTCACGTCAGGGCTCTCCTCGGCCCGCGACCCTATGGGCGGCCCGTCGGCAGCATCGAGCTCATCCAGACGCACATCTCCTACGTCCTGCTGGCAGACGACGAGGTCTTCAAGCTGAAGAAGGCGGTCGACCTCGGCTTCGCAGACTTCACCACCCTGGAGAAACGCAAGGCCGCCTGCGAGGCGGAGGTCCGCCTGAACCGCCGCGGCTGCCCCGGCGATACCTATCTGGGCGTAGTGCCCATCGTCAAGCGAGGCGCGAGCTATCGAATCGGCGGCGAGGGCGAGGTCGTCGACTACGCCGTGCACATGCGCCGGTTGCCTCGCGAGCGGATGATGGACGTCCTCCTCGAACAGGGCAGGGTGGGCTTCGACATGATCGGCCACGTCGCGACGCGAGTTGCCGAGCTCCACCGCAAGGCCGAGCGAGGTCCGGAGATCACGCGAATCGGCGGCCTTGAGACGCTCCGCAAGAACTGGCGCGACAACCTGGACCACATCCGCCCGTTCATCGGCAGAACCCTGACGCTACGCCGATTCGAGCGGCTGCAGCGCTTCGCCGAATCGTTCATGCAGCGCGAGGCGCCGCTCTTGCGCGACCGCGAGGCCGAAGGCTGGGTGCGCGACTGTCACGGCGACCTCCGCTCCGATGCCGTCTGCTTTGACCCCAGGGTGCCGGGCGGCATCTGCATTTACGATTGCATCGAGTTCAACGACGCGTTCCGCTATTCCGACACCGGCCTTGACGCCGCCTTCCTGGCCATGGACCTGGACTATCGTGGCCGGCCCGAGCTCTCAGACCCTTTCATTGGCCTCTACGCTGCCGCGATTGGGGACAAGCGCCTGCCGTTGCTGCTCGACTTCTACAAGAGCTACCGGGCGTCCGTCCGCGGGAAGGTGGAAAGCCTGCTTCTGGATGACCCCAGCGTCTCCAGGGCGCAGAAGGCAGGCGCGCGCGAACGGGCGCAGCGCTACTTCCAGCTCGCCGAGACCTACGCGAGCAAACGGCCGCGGCGTTCGCTGGTCCTGGTTACGGGGCCGAGCGGCGCTGGCAAGAGCGTCCTCGCCGGCGTGCTCTCGGCGCGCCTCGGCTCGGTGATCCTGTCCACTGACATGGTGCGCCGCGAGCTGTTCGAGACCACGGGCGAGCGGGAAGCGCTCGATAGCGGCAAGTACGCGCCCGAAAAGCGGGAACAAGTCTACGAAGCGCTCGAAGACCAGGCGGAGGCGTTCCTTCGCGAGGGCAGGCCCGTCGTCATCGATGGGACCTACCTGGAACGGCGGCAGCGCGAGCCCGTGGCGGCGCTGGCGCGCGGTGCAGGCGTCCCCTTCCTCCTGGTGGAGTGCACCGCCCCTGATGAAGTCGTGGAGGCGCGCCAGAAGCGCCGCGAGGGCGAGACCTGGACGACGTCGGAAGGCCGCTTCGAGGTCTACCTTGCCCAGAAAGCCCGCCGCGAGCCCCCGGACGAGTTGCCCGAGTCCCAACGCCTCGCAATCGACACGACGACGCCACTCCAGGCGCAGATTCAGGCCGTCCTGGAGAAGCTTGGGTTCGGCCGGCGCTAGCCGGCGCCGGCGTTGCCTCAGGGGGATGAACCCCGCCTCTCCTGGGAAACCACGCTTGGGTCGCGGGCTCGGCGCAGGCGGGGCGTGGCCTCCG
>DATMBD010000376.1:0-4002 GCA_035559355.1 Dehalococcoidia bacterium | reverse complement strand
AGGGCAGCCTGGAGCACGACGAAGGCGCCGTGAATGTCGGTATCGATGAAGGGCTTGACGTCCATCAAGGAGCGGTCCACGTGCGTCTCCGCGGCCAAATTGACCACGGCCCATGCCCCTCTGATCGCCTCCGAGACCGCCGCGGCATCACAGATGTCGCCGTGAACGAAGCGATAGCGAGGATCGTCCTCGATGTCGCGCAGGTTTTCGAGGTTTCCGGCGTAAGTGAGCTTGTCTAGATTGACGATTTCGTAGTCGTAACGATTGAGCAGATGGCGGATGAGGTTGCTGCCGATGAATCCGGCGCCGCCCGTGATCAGAACCTTCTTCACCAACGCGTCCCGAGAACGACTTTTTTACTCATAGAAGCAGATTGTAGCGGGAGCCGGATTGCCGGCATAGCCCGCGCGGATGCTGTCCGGCTTGCGGCGTATTCGGCACCGTGTTACACCTTGAAAAACGCCGGCCCCGGGGCTGGTACTGGACGCCGGGCGAGGGCCGGAGCCATTGGGGGCAGCTGCCAGTGAACTTATCGCAGCGCGCCAGGCTCTGGGCGAAGCTCCTGCTCACGGTCCTCGTCAGCTTGTTTTTCGTCTACGTCTTCCTCCAGGGCATAGACCTGGCGGAAGTGGTTGACGCCCTGGTTCAGGCGGACTACGTCTACGTTCCCTTCGCGCTCCTCCTGTTCGCTACGTCTCTCGTCCTGCGGGCCTTGCGCTGGCAGGTGTTTTACCGCCCTGGAAAGGTGCCTCTGCGTGTCCTGTTCCTGGTGCTGCTGATTACCTACGCGGGAAACAACCTCCTGCCGTTGCGCGCCGGAGAGATCGTGCGCGCCCAGGTGTTGCGCGACCGGGCGGGCATTTCCCGCCTGCGGACGCTGGGCGCTGCGGCCGTCGAGCGCCTCTTCGATTTCGCCGTCCTGGGCTCGTTCGTGCTCTGCGGCGTTTTCCTCGGCGATATCGGTCTCGCCTTCGCGAGCGTAGGTCTGGTGCTCGCAGGCGGGGCGGTGTTTGGGCTTGCGCTAGGCTGGGCCTTCGTTCGCAGGCCGGACGCGCTGGAGCGCGCCCTGCCGCGCCGCATCGTGCCGGCCGGCTGGCGGGAGCGGGCGAAGGAGTACGGCGATTTGTTCCGGGCGGGTCTGGGCGTGCTCGGCTCCGGCGCGCAGTTCCGGAATGCTGCCGTCCTCACGCTCGCCGCCTGGTTGCTGGAGTTCGGGATGTATTACCTGATGGCGGCCTCGTTCTCGCTCGGCGAGAGCTACCCGACGATCGCCTTCGCCGGCGCGGCCGCCAACCTGGCGCTTTCCATCCCCTTCTCGCAGGCAGGCGTGGGGCCGTTCCAGGCGGTGACAAAAGAGGCGCTTCTGCGTTTCGGCGTGGCCACGAACGCGGCCGCGGCCTATGCCATCGCCCTGCACATAGTGCTCGTAGCGCCCGTGAGCGTCGCCGGTCTGCTGGTATTGTGGGCGACGCTCCAGTCCGGCAGAGCCCTGATCCGGCCCTCTGTCGCCGCCGAAACCACCGATCCGGTCGCCTGACTGAGCGGACGGCCGTCAGGCCACGGACAGCCAGATTCCAGCCATGCTGAGAAGCGTCCCCGCCCAGACCCGGCGGCTCACGCGCTCTCGCAGGAGCAGCCAGGCAAGCGGGGCGGCGAAGATCGGCGAAGTCGACGTCAGAACGGCCACCCGCCCCGCCTCGCTTTGGTCGGCGGCGTAAATGAAACAGAACATCGAGAGCAGGGCGAGCACGCCTGAAAACCCAACGACGCGAAGGTCCTGGGCGTGGAAGCCGAAGCGGGCGTAGTCCCCGCGCGCGGCGGCGAGGCCGATCATGGCGAGGGCCATGAAGGGGAGCCTCAGCCCCAGCGCGAACACGGGATCGGCGTCCTTCAGGGCCTCCGTCAAGATCAGGAGGCCGCTCGACCACAGCAGAGCGGCCAGCACGCTCAGCTGGAGCACGCTTGCGGCGGCAGCCTGGCGCGTCGCTACGGCGGCGCCGCCCGGCAGCGGCGCCGTATCGACGGCGACCTCGCGAAGGACGAGGCGGGTCCCCGCCAAAATGGCCATGGCCCCGAAAGGCAGCAGCCAGGAGACCTCCTCGCCGACGAAAACCGCACCGCCTGCCACGCTCATGAGGATGTAGAGGCTGGTGCTGAGCGTGAACACACGGGAAACGTCGCTGACGGCCAGGGCGCGCACGAAGGCGAGATCGCCGGCGATGGCGAGAGGCGCGGTCGAGACGAGAAGAACGGCGGCGGCGACGGGAACGTCGAACTCCGCCCGTTCGGGCGAGAAGAGGAGAAGGACCGTCAGGGCAAGCACCGCCGCGGTCGCCGTGCGCACGGCCATGATGTAAGAAGCGCTGAGCCGCCCCGTGACTCCTTTGATGACGATGGTGCTCAGCGCCCAGAGGCAAGCGGAGCCGAGGGCTGCGGCTTCTCCGAGCATGCTGACGGGAGTCTAGCAGTCAGGAGTCTCAGGCCAGAAACGGAAGGCTCTCCCTCCCAGGGCTGGAAAGGCCGCCGCGTTCACGTCCGGCCGGTTTCGCGTTCGCGGCGGATCGCCTGCGGGTTCGTCGAGTTCGGGCCGAGATAGACGCTGCGCGGCCACCGCCGCAGCAAGGGATCGCGCACGTGCAGGCCCATGCGTCCGATTTTCTCGATTTCGATTTCGACGTATTCGCCGTCCTGGAGGGGGCCGAGGCCCTCGTGGTTCGTCCCGCAAGCGATGACGTCCCCCGAATGCAGGGTCATGATGCTGGAAGCGAATTCGATCAGCTCCGGGACCTTGTGCTCCATATCGTCGGTGACGTAGTCGTGATAGAGCTCGCCGTTGTTGAAGAAGCGCACGCGGAGGCGATTGGGATCTTCGATCTCGTCGGCTGTCGTGATGCAGGGGCCGAGGGGCGCGAAGGTGTCGAAGCTCTTGCCCATCCAGCTGCCCTGGCGCCAGGTGGAGCGGCCTTCCGCCCGAGCGGAGACATCGATCATGGCCGTGAAACCAAAGACGGCCCGGCGCCAATCTTCGCGCTGCACCTTCTTGGCCGGGCCGCGGATAACTATCGCCAGCTCCGCCTCATGGTGAAAGACGTAGGGCCCCGGCCCATCGCCGTATTGCTGCTTCTCGGTGAGCTCGGGCAGGACGATGGTGTCGCCCGGACCGATAACGGCGTCAGGGTTCTTGAGAAACATGTTCAACGGCCGGGGATCGCGCTGGGCATGCTCCCAGTAGTTGGCGACGCAGCAGAGGATTTTGCCGGGGCGCAGTAGGGGCGGCCGCAGCCGGACGATTTCTGGCGGCAGCGGCAACGCCGAGGCGGCGAGCGCCTCGAATTCCGGCCGCAGGTCATCGAAGGCGTCGATGATCTGCTGCATGACGGCCTGGGCCGAAGCGGCCTCGAGTTGGCCCGTCACCGGCGACAGGTCGATGACGCCCAGGTCGGTCAAAGCGCCGGGACGAACCCCCCTGCCGGCTCCTGGACCTTCGAACAATACAAGCCGCACTGCAAACCTCCTCAGCGTTCAGGCCGACCTGCAGTTACCGAAGTATAGATTCGCCGCGTCGCAAAGACTGCGCAGCCGCGGCCGCGAGTCAGGCGGGCCCGCCTGCGGTGTCGGGCGGCTGCGAAGGGTGTGTATGATATTTGTCTGATGCTCTCAGGCCGCGAGAGGCCCGGCGGGCGTTTCAGGCTGGGTCTGGACGGAAAGTCGGCGCGGCTAGACAGCGGCGGACCAGCGCAAGGGGGCGGGAGCGGATGACCGAACAGGAGGCGTCGGCTTCGGAGCAGACGCCGATCGATCCATTGACGCTGGAGCTCAACAGCGTTTTTCACGGCTTGGCGCGCACGTCGAACAAGGCGGTTCAAGCCTCGCTTGCGCGGCTCGGGCTGACGCCGGCGCGGGTTGCCGTGATCTCGATCCTGCACCGTCATCCGGAGCGCAAGCTGACGGTGGGCGAAATCGCCACCGGCCTCCACGTCAGCTCCACGAACATCTCCAGGC
>DATMBD010000375.1:0-2543 GCA_035559355.1 Dehalococcoidia bacterium | reverse complement strand
GCCTGCGCGCTCTCGACGCGCTGTTCAAGGTCTCGCACGAGGGCGCTCCAATCTGAGCCGAAATCGGAGGAGAAGGTTAGGTCTCCGGACATGCCTGTTCCTTAGCGTGAGATGAAGTGCTGTCTCCTAGATATTGTCGGCCGGGCGTCCGCATTTCCTGATAGAGGGCTGGGGCGCAGAATCAGGCATTTCCGGTGGCCTCGAGCGGCGCGTCGTCGCCTGGACGCTGACGCACGCCTCCGATATGCTCCTCGTGCTCGATGCCCAGAACGCAAGAAGTCTTCGATCTCGGCCAGCAGCCGCCTTTGGGCGTGGTGCCGGAGCGCATGCACGCTCAGGTCATTCGCCAGAGCCGTTTCGGACCGCCCAAAGACGCTTTCCGGCATGAGATCGTCCCAGTGCCCCCCATCGGCCCGGACGACGTCCTCGTTTACGTTATGGCAGCGGGCGTCAACTACAATGGCGCCTGGGCCGCCCTCGGCGTGCCGGTGGACGTCGTCCGCATGCATAAGCAGGCCGGCGACGCCGGCGACGAAGAGGGCTTCCATATCGGAGGCAGCGACGCCGCCGGCATCGTCCACGCCGTCGGGGAAAACGTGACCGCGGTCAAGCCGGGCGACGAGGTCGTCATCCACTGCGGCGCCTGGGACGAAGACGACCCCCAGATAAAGGCTGGCCTTGACCCGGGCTTCAGCAGCAGCTTCCGCATCTGGGGCTTCGATACGAACTGGGGAGGTTTTGCGCAGTTCACCCGCGTCCAGGCGCACCAGTGTCTGCCGAAGCCAAAGCGGCTCGGCTGGGAGGCCGCGGCCTCCTACATGGTCAATGCCGCCACAGCCTACCGAATGCTGACGTCCTGGCCGCCGCACGACGTCCGCCCCGGCGACGTCGTCCTCATCTGGGGCGGGTCCGGCGGCCTCGGCTCGATGGCGATCCAAATCACGAAGGCGCTCGGCGCCATACCAATTGCCGTCGTCTCCAATCCCGAGCGCGGGGAGTATTGCAAGCGGCTCGGCGCCGCCGGCTACATCGACCGCACGAAGTTCGACCATTGGGGCCGTCTGCCGGACTGGCGGGACGAAGAGGCAATGACAAAGCGGCTGCTCGGCTTCAGGGCCTTCGGCCGCGCCATTTGGGACGTGCTCGGCGAGCGCCGCGGCCCTCGCATCGTCTTCGAGCACCCCGGCCAGGATACGATCCCGACTTCGCTGTTCGTCTGCGAGCCGGGCGGCATGGTAGTCGTTTGTGCGGGCACCACCGGCTACAACGCCGATGTCGACCTTCGCTACCTCTGGTCGCGTCAGAAGCGGCTGCAGGGTTCCCACTTCGCCACGGACAAGGAAGCTCGGGCCGTGAACGACCTCGTCGCGGGGGGCAAGATCGACCCCTGCCTCAGCCGCGTCTTCGAGTTCGACGAGACTGGGCTAGCCCATCAACTCATGCACGAAAACAAGCATCCGAACGGCAACATGGCGGTGCGCGTCGGCGCGACGAGCGGCGCCCGGCCGGCCGTGTAGCATGGCGGGTGCTAACCTGCCTTCGCTAGGCCTCTGAGGCGGTGCGGACATGGCGGCCGGGGTCATAGCCTTTTCCGTCCAGAACGGTTCCGGCGGATACTCCATCGCCCGGCGGGTCGCGGAACGCCTGGGCTTCCGCTACTACGACTGGGAGATCACGAGCGAGGCCGCGCGCAGGGCCGGCGTCTCCCCTAACGACGTCATCGCCGCCGAGCGCGTGCCCAGCTTTCTCGAGCGCATGATGCAACGCCTGAGCGCAATTTCCACCTTGAGCGCCGAAGGCGCCACCGCTTTCCCCGACCCCTCGCCTGCCGTGTGGAACACGGCCATACAGAGCCTTACCTCCGAGGACTATCGCCAGCTCATCGAGCGCGTCGTGGTGGAGCTCGCCGATCAGGGACAAGCCGTAATCGTTGGACACGCTTCGCAGTTCACCCTGCGAGAGCGAGCAGACGTCCTCAAGGTGCTCATCCATGGCTCGCTCTGTCGTCGCGCCCAGCGCTTCGCCATGGAGCAGGGCATCGAGCTTGCGAAGGCGGAGGCGATAGTGAAGCAGTCCGATAAGGACCGCAGGGACCTCCTGAAGACCGTCTACCACTTCGATTGGCAGGATGCCGGCGTGTACGACCTGAGCATCAACACGGACCGCCTTACGGACGAATTTGCCATCGAGACCGTGGTCAGTGCAGCCAGGCAGCTCTGAACGCGCCGCGAATCACTCTTGGCGAGTTCGAGACGCTTTCGCCGCCAGACGACGTCCTCGCCGACGGCTTCGCTGCCGAGCGCCTGCAGCCGGCCCGCGGATACCAGGAGTCGCTCTCGCCCCGTGTCGACCCGTCCTCGGCGCACGCGTCCGGCTCCCCGCGGCGGCGGCCGATCGTTTCAGGTCCCGGGCGCGCTGATTTCGACCTCGCTCAGGTCGGACACTTCCATGTCCGCGCCGGCGCTGGCAAGCACCCCCGTCTGTTTCGACCTGTTCACGCCGATGACGAGGCCGAAGCCCCCGGCCCGTCCTGCCTGTACGCC
>DATMBD010000374.1:0-5254 GCA_035559355.1 Dehalococcoidia bacterium | reverse complement strand
CGATGCGGTCCGCCATCTTGGCCACCCCCGCTCTTCAGCGTTTACGCTGCGCCGTTATTGTACAGTCGGGCCGGAAAGGCGGTCTAGGAAGCTTTGTGCAGGCCCAACTTCTCCATGATCCGCCCCACTAGGTCGCTGACGGCGCCGGAGGCGTCCAGCTTCATCGCGTTCGGCCCGTAACGAGGCCTGTAACGACCGGCAAGGCGCTCCGCTGCCTCCAGATCTCCGACGCGGCCCGTAGCGAGCGCTCGCTCCCGCAGCAGTTCAGGCGCCGCCTCCAGCTGCACCAGCAGCGCCCGCTCCGTCATGTTTCGCATTAGCGCTATCAGCTGATCGATATCGCGCTGGAAATCGAACCACACGCCGCCGCGCGAATAACAAAACGGCCCCTCCACGACCACGTGGTAGCCGTTTCGCATGTAGTTCGCCACCAGCAGCCGCGCCTGCGTGTGCACCATGTCCAGTTCCGAGGCCGCGTCGCCGGACGCCACCGCTATCGCCCCGTCCAGCAAAGCGTCGGTGCTCACCACCGCCGCTTTGCCCGGCATCGAACGCGCCACCTCCCAGGCGAGCGCGGTCTTGCCCGCGAGCGGCGGTCCATACACGACCACGAGGTAACTTCTCAACTCTCACCCGCCATTTGGCTCTCGTCCCCGCTGCCATTGCCCATCTAACAGCCTTTTTACACTCATTTGAACACCTGCCGATAACCGGCCCCGAATTTCCCAGGATTTGATCCATGTAGCGATGACGCTGCAGAAATCTCAGGAGGTATGGGAGTTTGAAAACGTTCGGGCTGATTGCTTTAGGGCTAGCGGCGGTGGCGGTCGGAGCCTTCCTCATCGGGAGGCCGGGCGGCAGGGCGCTCGCTCAAACGCCCGGCGATCCGAACGCGGACGCGCGTCACGAGCGCTATTTGCAGTACCTGGCTGAAGAACTGAATGTCAGCGTCGATGAGCTCAAGGCGGCCCAGAAGGCGGCTCGCAATCGCCTCATCGATGAGGCGGTGCAGTCCGGCAAGCTCACGCCGGAGATGGCGGAGAAGCTGAAGAATGCGGAGCCGGGGAGCCTGCGAGGCGCGCTGGGCAGCAGGATAAAGACGGCCGTGCTCAGCGTCTTTCAAGAAGCCGCCAAGATCCTCGGCCTTACACCGGACCAGGTCCGCGAAGGCTTGAGGACGGGCAAGAGCCTCAACGACATGGCGGAGGAGCAGGGCGTCGACGACTTCGAGGCCAAGCTGGAGGCGGCGTTGACGGACAAAATCCGGCAGGCGGTTGCGAACGGCGACATCAGCCAGGCGATGGCAGACCGCCTGCAGCAGGCGCTCTCGGAGCACATCGACGAGCTAGCAAACAGGAGCTTCCAGCCCGGCGAAAAGCCTGGCCTGCCCTTCTTCAAGCGAGGCGTGCCGCAGTTCGGCGGCGCCCGCTAGGAGCCAGCCCTCTAACACGGAGAGCGGAGGGGGACGCTTTCGGTCCCCCTCCGCTTGCACATAAAGCGAGCTTGGCCGTCGCTCCTGTTCAGGGCACGAGCATCGATCGGGTTACGGACGTTTGGCGGTCAAGCCACTCCGCCTGCTCGAACGCTTCGTTGATCTTCTCCAGCGGGAACGTATGGGACACGATCTTCTCGTAGGGGAGCTGACCCTGCTTCTTGACGAGTGTCTCCAGCATCACCGGCAGGAGCGCCGGCCGGTACATCGCCGAGCCGATGATCCGCTTGGAGCCGAAGACGAGACGCGAGGGGTCAAACTCGATGGGGTTACCCCTGACGATGTTGCCGATCTCCACGTAGGTGCCGCCGTTCGTGAGGAAGTCGAGCCCCTCATTCAGCAAGTCCGACCGGCCCACCAGCTCCATGACGATGTCGGCGCCGCGGCCGTCGGTGAGCTCCCAGATTCGCTGGCGGCGCATCTCCGGCGTCGTCCATTCCTGCTCGACGTTGATCGTTTCGTCCGCGCCGAATTCCTTCGCCAGCTGAAGGCGGTTCTCCAGGCGGTCCAGGACGATGACGCGGTGGGCGCCCATGTCTTTCGCGGCCGCGACCGCGTTCAGCCCCAGCCCGCCGGCTCCCTGGATGACCACGTAGTCGCCTTCCTTGCAGCCCGCCCGCAGCAAGCCTTCGGTCACGGTCCCCATGGCGCAGTTGACGAAGCCCAGGACGGAATCCGGCAGCTCGTCCGGCACCTTGAAGACCTCCTGGTTCGGCTGAACGTAGTAGTAGTCGGCGTAGGTGCCATTGAAATAGGGCCACTGGCCGGCGGGGACTCTCCGAAAGAAACCTTCCCTGCACCAGTTGGGGTTGCCGGCGAGGCACTGGGCGCAGCGGCGGCAGGGCGAGATAGCGGAGTAGACTACGCGGTCGCCCTCGCGCAGCGGCCGGCCAAGCGAGTCCGTGGTCACGTCTTTGCCCAGCTTGAACACCACGCCCGTGCCCTCGTGCCCGGTCGTCCGGCCCTCGGGGGGGACCGGCGCCGGAACGCCGTCGCCCCGCCAGGAGTGGAGGTCTGAGCCGCAAATCCCCGCCTGGGTGATTTTGAGGACTATGGCACCCGGCCCCGGGTCCGGCACCTCGTATTCGGCGATCTGAAAGGGCTTGCGCGCCCCCATGAACAGAACCGCCCGGCCTTTCATGTCTCGTCCTCCTCTCGTATTCCTTCGAGCGGGAGCATAACGCACGGGAGGCAGGCGAGAAACGGCGTTCCCACCACCTCGAGGGTGGCTGTTCGCTCCTTGATTCAGGCGGGCGCCGCGGCTGCTTCCAGCACGCGCAGAACTTGGTCGCGGCTCAAGGGGCCGCGTTCCGCCCACCGCAGGGCCTGCTCCAGCTGATCGATGTCCGAAAACCCGATCAGCGCCGTCGACACGCCATCCTTGGCGATGACGAACCGGAAGCTCAGCTCCAACGCCGACTCGAGCCCCAGCTCGCGGGCCAGGGCCTGCCTCCCAGCCGCCTCGGCGATGTCGACCTCGTAGGCGTTGCCCTGGACGAGCGCAGGCCCCACGCTGGGGCTGGCAAGCCGCGCCCGCTGCTCCTGCCCGGTCATCGCGCCGCCTGCCATCACGCGGATGGCGATGACGCCCAGCCCTGCTTCAGCGGCCACGTCGATGACGCCGCCGAGGTCCTGGGCGCGGCCGCTCCTCCCCGCGTAGCCGGCGCTGGGATTGATGGCGTTGAAGTAGGCCTGCATCGTCTCGAACCGGCCGCCGGCGGCGGCCTCCCGCACCGCCTCGGTGTCTCCCAGTCCCGTGAACCCGACGTGGCCGCAGAGGCCTTCCCGCGCCACCGCCTGCAACGCATCGGCGACGGCGTCCAGCCGTTCGCGGCCGACGCCTCCTTGGCCGTCGCTCGCCAGCCGCAGCGGGTTGTGCAACTGCAGGAGGTCGACAGAATCGCGGCCCAGCCGGCGCAGGCTGGCAACCAGAGATTCGCGGACGGCCTCGGCCGGGTCGCGGAGGTCCTCCGGCGCCAGGCGCACCTTCGTCCCCACCCGCACCCTGCCCCAGGCCCCAAGCTCCGTCAGCGTCCGGCCCAGGTGTTGTTCGGACAGGCCGTTGCCGTACATGGCGGCGGTGTCGAAATAGGTCACGCCGGCTTCGATGGCCCGGCTTACGGCAGCGCGTTGCTCCTCCGGCGTGCCCCGAACCATGAGCCCGCCGACATTCCCGCAGCCGAAGCCCAGGACCGACACCTGCAGCCCCGTCTTCCCAAGCGCCCGCTGCTCCATGCCATGTCTCCTTCCCCTGGTCGCCCACTACGTCGGGAGGATCGTATAAGGACGCGTCTAGCGGCGTCTCGCGCAGGAGGCGCCGAGGCCGAGAGAACGCCGGGTTCACGGGTGGAGAACTACCAACGCCTGCGTTCAGGAGCCGCGTCGCCACGTCTCGGCGACGGTTGCAGCCGTTAAGCGCTCGTCATCGCCAGCGTCGGGCCCAGCTCCAGCTTTATGCCGGGTCCCATGGTTGTCGTGAGCGACGCCGAGCGGATGTATTGCCCCTTGGCGCCGGACGGCTTCGCCTTGACGATGGCATCCACGACCGTCGCCATGTTCTCGAGGAGTTTGTCTTCGTCGAAGCTCACCTTGCCGATGGGGACGTGAAGTAGCGCCGTGCGGTCGAGACGGAACTCGACGCGCCCCTGACGCGCGTCCGAGACGGCCTTGGCGATGTCGTCGGGGTCGACGACGGTGCCGGTGCGAGGGTTCGGCATGAGGCCGCGGGGGCCGAGGATGCGGCCGAGGCGGCTGACTTTGCTCATCAGCTCGCGGGACGCGAGGGCGACGTCGAAGTCCGTCCAGCCGTCCTCGATGCGCCTTATGAGGTCGTCGCTGCCGACGAAGTCGGCGCCCGCCTGTTCGGCGCTGCGCGCCGCCTCGCCTTCGGCGAAGACGAGAACCCGCACTTGCTTGCCGAGACCGTGGGGCAGGAGGGCCGTCCCCCTGATCTGCTGATCGGCGTGACGCGGGTCAAGCCCCGTGCGCATGTGCAGCTCGACCGTCTCGTCGAACTTCGCCGGCGCGATCTTCTTCGCCAGGGCGATGGCTTCCTGAGGTCGGTACGCACGTTCCTTGTCGACTTGCTTGGCCGCTTCCAGGTACTTCTTGCCTCGCTGCATCGCTATCTCACCTCGATGCCCATGCTGCGGGCGCTGCCTTCGATCATTCGCTCTGCCGCCTCGATGCTGGCGGCGTTGAGGTCGCGCATCTTCGTCGCGGCGATTTCGCGGAGCTGCTCGCGGGTGATGCTGCCCACCTTCTCGCGCTTCTGGGCCCGGCTCCCTTTTTCGACTCCCGCCGCTTTGCGGAGCATATCGCTCGCCGGCGGGGTCTTGAGGACAAAGGTGAACGAGCGGTCCTCGTACACCGTCACCTCGGCCGGAACGATCTGCCCGGCTTGGGAAGCCGTCTTCTCGTTGTACTCCTTGCAGAACTGCATGATGTTGATCGCGTGCTGGCCCAGCGCCGGCCCCACCGGCGGCGCGGGCGTGGCTTTGCCGGCCTCCAGCTGGATGCGCACTACAGCTCTTACCTTTTTCGCCATTCGATTCTGCTCCTTGCGGTGGTGACGCCCCCGGCTCTCGCCGGACGGGCTCCCGCTGTCCTACTTACGGCTTCGCATCGCTCTCGCGCTGCTCCGCCTCACGAGAGAATTATGAGGGGACACCCCTCATACTCCCCGGCAGGAGGCTGCCGCCTCCTACACCTCCGCTCTTCCCTGTCCGGTCCGCCGCCATGCGTCGACGTAGATGCCAGCGA
>DATMBD010000373.1:0-3468 GCA_035559355.1 Dehalococcoidia bacterium | reverse complement strand
GCCCTCGCCGCCAAGCGTCATCGCTTCCACGGCCCGTCGGACAAGGAGGAACGGGCCCCGCAGGTTGACGCCAAGCACTCGGTCCCAGTCAGCGACCGACAGGATGTCTATCGGCGCCGTAACGTCGATGCCGGCGTTGTTGACGAGGATGTCCAGCCCGCCGTAGCGCTCCAGGACAGCCTGTACGGCAGCGTTCACCGATCCCTCGTCCGAGACGTCCAAGGGCACCTCGATGGCCTCACGGCCCGCGTCGCGCAGCCCATTGGCGACATCCCCCGCCCGGCCCACGTCAATGTCCGCGACAGCAACCCGGGCGCCTTCCTCAGCGAGCACTGCACAGATCTCGCGGCCCAGGCCACCGCCGCCGCCCGTCACGATGGCCACGGCGCCCTTGAGCCCGGACGTCGTTCGGCCGCTCATCGTCGTCTAGGCTACGGAGTCCACCCGAAGCGATCTGTTAAGCCCCCATGGAGAAGCGTGCTGATTCCGTAACAGAGCCTCGCCCTCATAAGTCACCGAGGCCCATATCTCCGCCGCCTGCCCGCCCCGTGGCTATAATTCGCTGGACTCCAGTTAGCAGCGCGAAAGGAAACCGAGTTGACCACGCCGCAAGTAGAGACCCTGACCGAACTGAAGCTGACGCCCGAGATAAAAAAGCTCATCAACGAGGCCTACGTGCCCAACGACTTCCCGATAATCATGGCCCACGTCGATGAGCAGGGCCGGCCCGGGGCTTCCTACAGAGGCAGCGTCATCGCCTTCAGCGACACGCAGATCGGTGTTTGGGCCCGCCACGCCGATGGCGCCACGGTCAAGGCCATCGAAAAGAACCCCAACGTCACCCTCGTCTACCGCGAACCGAGTCCCGACCATGGCCGCTCGCGGGCAGTGATAACCTTCCGCGGCCGAGCGCGCGTCGACGGCAGCGAGGCGGCCCGGCGCGGTGTCTACGACAACATGCCCCAGCGCGAGCGGGACGCCGACCCCGAAATGCTCGGCGTCGCCATCATCGTGGACCTCGAGAGCGTCGAGGGTTTCATGCCGGGCTATCGCCTGCAGATGAAACGCTGAGCCCTGGGCTTCGGCGAGAAGCAGCCAGACGGCCACCGGGGAGGCCCCGTCTTGCCCTATTGAAGAGACGTCGGTCCTGTGCATGGACCGCAAAGAGCCCGGGGCCATCCAGAGCTAAGCTCTCGGCTCTCCTTCCTCCTAGCCCTCGATGAGCACGACGCCCTTTTCGCCATCCACGGTGACCATGGCGCCGTCCGGTATCCGGGCCGTGGCCACCTGCGTAGCCACGACGGCCGGGATGCCGAACTCTCGCGCGCAGATCGCCGTGTGGGAGAGCAGGCCGCCCGCGTCCGTCACCACGGCGCCGGCGATGGAGAAGAGGGAGGTCCAAGGCGGCGCCGTCGTCCGGCAGACGAGCACTTCGCCCGGCTGGAGGCGGTGAGATTCCTCCAGCGAATGCACTATCCTCGCCCGCGCCTTGACGGTTCCCTTGCTCGCGCCGACGCCGTTGATCCGCCCCGGCTCTGTCGAGCGTTCGACGCCGTAACCACGCAGAAACCTCATGACGCCCCGAAGGTCCGGCGGCGCGGTGTCCATGGATGGAGGCACGCCGAGGTAGCTCGGCGGCGTGAGACGTTGACAGCGCGCGAGCTCGGCTTTTGCGGCCGCGACTGCTTGGCGCCAGGGACCGGACGGCCTCCTTACGGCCTCGCCTGCCTGCTCGAGCGTGAGGTAGAAGACGTCATTCGGTTCGTCGATGGCTCCGGCCCTCGCCAGCTTGCGGCCAAGGGCGATAACCGGCTGCCGCCCACAGCCGCAAATCTGGAGCTGCCAGAAAGCACGGCCTTCGCTTATCGCCACGTGATCGTTCGATGCCGCCAGCAACTCCCGAAAGCGCTCCAGCTTGTGCCGGGGGAGGCGCGCTTCCACCTCCCGGACCGCGGCACTTCTGATGGCGGCCGAACGCTCCAGCGCGGCCTCCGGGGAGCGAGACGGATCGGCGAGATGGCGGGAAAGGAGCGTGAGCAGCTTCGTCTCGTCCTCAGCCCACGTCGGCAGGTGGAAGAGATACCAGCTGTCGGACCGCCAGCCGAACTCGTCCAGATAGGCGCGCATGCGGGCCAGGAACTGCGGACCCTCGCGCACGGACTCGAGGTCAGCATAACGGCCGGCTTTCAGGGCTTCCGCTACCTCGGGCAACGATGCAGCAAGGCGTGTGATTTCGCCAAGACCCAATCCGGCAGCCGTGGTCTCGTTGTCGAATCCCTGCAGGAGGCGGGCAGCGAGGGGACCGGCCTCGTCACCGAGCTCGGCCTCGAGGAACGAGATCAGGGCGGACGTCGGACGCAGAAACGCGAAGATCACGATAGTGGTGTAGCGGAAGGCTTCGGCCGTCTCGTCGAAGTATCTCGGCAAGGCGCTGAAGAGCTCTTGCGCGGACATCGATTCGTAGTCCCGCGTGCGCATCGCCACGCAGTGCTCGCGGACGCGCGGTTGAAACTCCTCCTGCCAAATCGCAACCGGCCCCCGCGCCTCTACCTCCGGCGTGGGCGGCGGCGGCCCGAAGTTGAGGCCGAAGGCGTATCCGTTGACGTAGACGACAGGGACGCCGAAGGCGATGGCCAGCAGCCGCTCGTACATCGCCTGCGACATCGGCGGCAGTGGCCAGGGACAGTGGAGCCTGTCCAACACCCAACTGCGGTTGGCATTCTCCGGGTCCTCCCACACGACCTCGAAGTCGTCCGTATAGCTGAGCACCATCCCTGGCCTCGCCCCGCCAATGGTCACTGCGAGTATAGGCAAACGGCTGGCCTGCGGCTCAACGCCGCGAGGACGCGGCGATCGGCGTCTGGGCGCTCGCAGGCCGAGGCCGCCCGGGCGCAGGCGTGACCAGCAGCAGCACCAAGCCTACGAGAAGCCCCGCAAGACCAACGCCCCATGCAGGCATATAAGTGCCGGTCTCGTCCCTGACGATGCCAGTGAGAGGCGCGCCGACCGCGCTGAAGACCAGCGTCACCGGCATGGACAGCCCGCGAATGGAGCCGATGTGCTGGTTGCCGAAGTACGCTGGCCAGATGGCGTTTTGGGAGACGATGAACACGGCCACGCCAAGGCCGAATACGGAGGTCGAAGCGTAGACCTGAAGGATGGAGCCGACGGTCATCGTCAGCACGAAGCCGAGGGCGATGGCCGCGGTGGATGCCGCGGCGACGAACCGCGGTTGAAACCGATCGAGGGCCCAGCCCGCCGGGAGGGCAACCAGAAACGCGAACAGGGCCTCCGCCGAGAGGGCAAAGGCTACCATCTGGGCATCGAAACCCTTGTCGTCGATGAAGAACGGCACCCGGAAGACGCCCATGCTGCTCATCGCAAACATCCGCAGGCCATCGACGAGGGCCAGGCGCCAGAAGATGCTCGACCGCAGCGCCTCCTGGCGCGTCCACGAGTATTCGCGCA
>DATMBD010000372.1:0-3022 GCA_035559355.1 Dehalococcoidia bacterium | reverse complement strand
GACCCATAGCGAGCGCCCCGCCAGTCCATTTCTGCCGTCATAGCTAGCTCTCCAGGCTAGGGCTCAGGCGAGACCGCGGAGGTCTCGGAGAAACCACGATGCAGGAGGTCTATATCGTCATGCCCAAAACGAGGAGGATTTTGCGATTGAGCGCCGGCGTCCTCGCGCTGTTCTCGCTTGCCGTCTTCGCTGCTGATACGGGCAGGCAGGCAGCGGCAGCAGCAGCCTGCGACCCGCCCGACCTGACCTTCGACGCCGAGGAGCAGGCCTTCGTGTGGCTCATCAACTCCTATCGGGCTCAGTACGGGCTGGCGCCGCTCACCGTTTCGGTGAACTTGAATCGGGCGGCGTCATGGATGGCCGCCGACCTCGCGACGCGGAGCGACTTTTCGCACACGGACTCCCTCGGCCGCTCCCCCTTCGACCGCCTGGCCGACTGCACGGGCTCATCCTATGGGGGTGAGAACCTGGCCGCCGGCTCGCCGCTGGCCACAGCGCAGGACGCCTTCGACCTCTGGCGGAGCTCCCCGTCGCACGACTTGAATATGCTCACGGCGCCATTCACACAGCTGGGAATCGCACGCGTTTACAACCCGAACTCCCTATACGGCTGGTACTGGGCGCTGGAATTCGGCGTGTACGACGACGGCACGCGGTTGGAGACAGTCGCGTACTAGCGAATCGGAACCTCGTCCCGGCCGAGGCCGCGGAGAGGGCAGTGACCCCCATCGAGGGCCTCGGCTGCGGGCCGCCGCGATTTCGACAGCAGCGGCGCTAGTCGAAGAGTTCTGTCTCCTCTTCGACGATCTCGACGTCGAGCCGCAGGCCCTGCAGGTAGTCCACCGCAGCGGCAACGACTTCGCTGGCATGGGCGCCGTTGTTGGCGACGGCAGCGATGTGGAGGCCGGCAAGCTGCCACACGTCCTGGTGCTCGACTTCGGCAACGGAGACGTTGAAGCGGTTATGAAGCCGCTGCTGGATGGACTTGATGACCTGACGCTTGCCTTTCAGCGACCCGTTCTCAGGCAGGCGTAGCGTGAGGCGGCAAAGCGCGACCGTCATGGCATTCGACGCACGGTTCAGGCTTCGTCTGCGGCGGGTGCCGCGGAGCCATTGGCGGGCAGAGGCGGAAGGTCCTCCGGCTTGCGCAATCCGAAGTGCTCCAGAAACTTCAACGTCGTGCCGAGGAGGCGGGCGCCGCCGGGGCCTGGCGCCCTGCCGACATCCTGGACGAGACCGCGCGCGATCAGGGACGCGATGGCAGCGTCCGAGTTGACGCCCCGTAACTGCTCGACGCCGGCGCGGGTGATCGGCTGCTTGTAAGCGATGATCGCCAGCGATTCGAGGGCCGCGGTCGAGAGGCGCTGGCGGCTTTCGAGGCCGAGAAAGCGCTCGACGTAGGGACCAGACTCGGGGGCGGATACCAACTGGACGGCATCGCCGGCGCGCTGCAGGCGGATGCCGCCTTCCTGGCAACGCTTTTCGACCTCAAGGAGTGCTTCTTCGATCTCGGCGCGAGGGCGGCGGAGCGCCCGGGCGAGGACGGCCGCGTCCACGGGCCCCTCCGCCACGAAGAGGACGCTTTCGATGATCGCGGGGAGCCGCTCTTTGGTGAGAGCGGGGAGACGTTTGGTCATGTTCCGCTTGAGGTGTGCTCGCGGCCAGGCTCCGAGGAAGCGTCTGGAGCCTCAGCCGCCTCGGCCGGAGTGGTTTCGGAAGTCGAGTTCGTCTCGGTGGGCGGCGCCGCGACCGCGGCGCGTGGTTCGTCCTTAACCTCGCCAGGCTCCGGCATCGGAACGTAGCGCGGCGGAGCCGGACGTTCCTCTGCCGACGGCGGCGGCGCGGCGGGGGCGACGGAGGCGACGCGCGCCGGCTGGAGAGCGCGTCCCCTGAGCCGCAGTTCTCGATAGTGAAGGCGGGCGCGAGGCGGCCGCAGGAGGGCGACGTGCACGCGCTCCGTCAACACTTCGCGGGCGGCGTTGCAAGCGTCGTCGGTGACTGTCGCGAGGTTCGCTTCCGGGTCCACGTGGAGGTCAAGGTCGACGAGCACGCCCTTGCGCTTGGCCTTGACAGAGGCGCGAACGTCTGAGACGTGGGGGACGCGGTTTACGGCCTCCTCCACTCGCTGACCAATGGCCGCGGTGGACAGGACGGCGTTTCCGGCCTGAAGGTCGGTCACCTGGACGTGTCTTGTGGGCCTCGGCAGGACCTCTATGGCTACGACTATGAGGGCCACGAGGGCGACGACGGCCGCCCCGGCGGTGAGGAGCGACTTTTCGAGGTCTTGGTTGTTTTCATCGAGCCAGTCCGCGGCGTCGCGGAGCCACTCGATGCTCTCCGTGGAGGCGGTCCACGCGAGGACGATGACGGCGATGGCGAGCGTCGCAACCAGCAGGCAGAGAAGCACGAGGACGGCTCGGTTGAACAGGTTCATGCGATTACCTCCGCGGCAAGGCCTTCGTCCGTGAGGCCGCTGATGCGGGCGGGGGTCAGGCGGTTCGTCAGGTCGGACGGTGAGGCCGCGCGGACACGGATGTAGGTATCCGTCAGGCCTTCCCAGACGGGCACGCCGTCACCAGACTCACGGCATGTCTCCCAGAGGACGGTGACGGTGGCGGCGAGGAACCGCTTTCGATACTCAGCGCTGGAGGCTTTCGAAAGCTCGATGAGTCGGTGGACGCGTTCCTTCTTGACCTGCTCGGGCACCTTGCCAGCCATATGGGCGGCTACGGTGCCGGCGCGGTCCGAGTAGGGAAAAACGTGGATGCCGGCGAAGGCCATCTCGCGGCAGAACTCGTAGCTCTCTTCGAACTCGGCGTCGGTCTCGCCGGGGAAGCCAACGATCACGTCGGTGGTGATGGCAACGTCAGGCACGGCTTCGCGCAGGCGGCGGACGGCGTCCCGGTATTGGTCCTGGCTGTAGCGCCGCCGCATCCGCGCCAGCACGCCAGGGCTGCCGCTCTGGAGGGCGAGGTGGAAGTGCCGGCAGAGGCGGGGATCTTCCCAAAGGCGGACAAGTTCG
>DATMBD010000371.1:0-2659 GCA_035559355.1 Dehalococcoidia bacterium | reverse complement strand
TTCGTGCGGTCCATGATCGCCCCCATGCTTTCGGTGACGGCCATGTCCTGCTGGGCGATGCCCTGGATGCCGGTATACGTGTTCCGGCGCTGGTCCTCGCGGTCGATTAGGTAGTCGTTTTCGGCCCATTGCGTGCGCTGCTGGACGCCGCCGCCGAGCCCCGCCCGCGTGCCAGGCCCAAATTGAGGCACTTCGTAGCGGCCGGTGTCCATCTGCCACTCGCGGATGTCGGGCTTCATGTCGATTCCCCAACGCCAGTAGCTCTCGTCGTCACGAGGCACCATCATGATGCAGCTATCGCCGCCCACGGGCAGGTAGGGCTGCGGCACGAAGACGAAGCCGGGCATGATGAAGTCGCTGACGCGGACGTTGTAGTAGCCCGCCGGCGTGCGCCGGATGCCCGCGTAGCGGAAGCCATACCACGTATCTTGCACTTCGAGATCGGGGTCGCCGACGGTGCGGTGGATGTAGCCGCGCATCGCCAAGGAGGGGTAGCCGGGGCGGTCGGTGGCGTCCCCTTCCGGGAAGGAGCCTGGGTTGGAAGGCGGCCTGCCGCCGTGCAAAAAGGAGATGTGGGTTGTGTCTATGTTGCCTTCCAGCCCCTGGACCCAGTTGCAGTAGGAGATGACCTTGGAGGCGCGCCAGCGCTCGCGGGGCACGTCGTCGGAGCCCAGGTTGCGGAAGGGGCGCATCTTTTCCGGCGGGCCCATGTACGTCCAGACGATGCCGCCGGACTCGTGCGTGGGGTAGGCCGTGACGCGCACCTTGCTCTTGAAGTTGCTCTCCGGAGGCTCGGAGGGCATGTCCACGCAGGCACCGGTGACGTCGAACTTCCAGCCGTGGTAGACGCAGCGCAGGCCGGCCTCCTCGTTGCGGCCGAAGAAGAGCGATGCGCCGCGGTGTGGGCAAGCCTGGACGACAAGCCCCACCTTGCCGTTCGTGTCCCGGAAGGCGACGAGGTCCTCGCCCAGGAGCCGCACGCGCACCGGCGGGCTGTCCGGCTCCGGCACCTCGCTGGAAAGCAGCGCCGGCATCCAGTAGCGGCGCAGCAGGTTGCCCATGAGGGTGCCCGGCCCCACGCGGCACAGGATTTCGTTATCTTCTTTCGTCAGCATGGTCTTCGACGCCTTTCTCCGGGACGCAGGTTACCCTAATGCCGCCATCCGAGCCTGCGCCACGGCGAGATACTCCGCGCGACGCATTCCTTCGCTCCCTCGCTGTGGCGCGGCTTCCTTTCCTGCCGATCACGCCTGCTTGAACGGCGGCTTCTCCTGGTCGAGCCAGAGGGTAGCCAGATACCGGCCCTGGTTCTCGTCCTGCCAGACGAGCTTGTTCCTCAGCGCAGGCCAGGTAATGCGGAAGCCCGAGGCGCCGCCGGGGCGAGGCTGGAAGTTCTTGCCGCCTTCGTAGCGCTGGACCTCGTGGGCGAGGTCCATGAGCTTCTTGTTGTCGAACTCCACGAGCATGCTCTCCAGCAGCGAGTTCATCTTGGGATCGCCGCCTTCAGGGCCGAAGTAGCGCGAACCGGAAGGGTGGTAGTGGGAATAGAGGTCGTTGACGGGGTGCGATTCGCCGGTGTCGAAGATGAAGCCCATGCCGGAGAAGCGCCCTTTATTGTTGCGGAAGACCTGGTTCCATTCCGTGTCGTAGTTGAGTTCGTTGACTTTGAGGCGCCAAAGGCCGCTGTCGCGGGCCATGCCCATGAGCATGTCGAGGTGCTGGCCGTAACTGGCCGTGTGGCGGGCTATCGTCCCGAAGTAGACCTCGTATTCGACGCCGTTGGCGAAACCGGCGGCCTGCTGCAGCTTCTTGGCTTCGGCCGGGTCGTATCGGAAGAACTTCGTGTTCTCGCCGAACTCCTTGCTCTTCGGGTCCAGGAACCAGCCTGCGTAGGTGATGCCGCGCAGGGCGTTGTCGTACATGGTCTCGACGGGGATGCCGGCTTCCTGGAAGCGCTTTGTGTTGAACGCGGTCTCGATGAACAGGTCTCGGTTCCAGGTAAGGACCATCGCCTGGCGGACACGTTCATCGATAAACGGCGAGCCCTGGTTGTAGCCGTAGAAGGCGCGGACGTTGGCGAAGGTGATCCCAGGGGTCTGGATTTCGAGCGCGGGGATCTCGCTCTTCGTCGCCAGGATGTCGTCCGGCAGGAAGTTGTTGAACGTGTCGTAGACCTGGCCGGCCTTGAACTGGGCCAGGATGGTGGCGTACTCGTTCAGGTCGGCGAAGTCGACGCCGTCCATGTAGGGCAGGTTCCGGCTGTCCTGGCCGAAGCCCGGGTTCTTGCGGAACGAAATCCGCGCCGATGGCACCCACTCCTCCAGGTACCAAGGCCCGGATCCAGCGAGCGTGCCTCGGAGGTCCAGAACGTTCGTGTTCTCCGCCTCCTTGGGGACGATGTACAGCGTCCCCGGCACGCCGCCCGTCAACGAGGAGAGAATGGTCGAGACGGGCTTGTTGAGTTTGACCACCAACGTCCGGGGGTCGACCGCCGTCATCGAGGCGATGGGCGCGTTGGGGTTGGCGTCGGCGGCGAGTTCGCCGCGCCGAGGGCTGATCGATTTGTAGCGCTCCCAGGAGAAGATGACGTCATCCATGGTCACCTGGCGACCGTTGAGCGGTGGTTTCGGCGTGAAGTGCGCCTTGTCCGTCAACTTGA
>DATMBD010000370.1:0-4305 GCA_035559355.1 Dehalococcoidia bacterium | reverse complement strand
GCGCGCTGGACGCACCTCACCATCCGCAAGTTCCTGCTGCGCGCCCATACACTGGACGACCTCGTCGGTCTCAACACGCTGACGGAGGAGGCTGCAGGATTCCTGGAGGCAGCGGTGCAGGCAGGCCTCAACATCCTCATCTCGGGCGGCACGGGCAGCGGTAAGACCACCTGCCTGAACGCCCTCGGCACGTCGATCGCCGGTAGCCACGAACGCGTCGTGACGATTGAGGAAACGCAGGAGCTGCAGCTGGAGTCGATGCTCCCCGACTGCGTGGCGCTGCAGGCGCGCCTGCCCAACGTGGAGGGCGCCGGCGGCATCGCCATCCGCAGCCTGGTGAAGAACGCGCTGCGCATGCGCCCGACGCGGATCATCGTCGGCGAGGTGCGGGGCGCCGAGGCGCTGGACATGCTCTCGGCGATGAACAGCGGCCACGACGGCTCGATGTGCACCATCCACGCCAACGGCGCCCGCCAGGCGCTCTCCAAGCTCGGCCTCTACGCCATGATGGCTGAGGAAGCGCTGCCCCAGAAGGCAGTCACAGAGATGATCGCCGAGGCCATCGACCTGGTGGTCCACCTGCGCCTGGATGCAGGCAGCGGCCGCCGTCTGGTCGAAAGCATCTACGAAGTCACCGGGCTCGAAGAGGACGCGATCGCCGGCAGCGAACTCTACACCTTCGCTGAGGGCGACCTGCGCTGGACGGGCATCCGGCCGCGCAGCGCTGAACGACTGACTGCGGGACGCTTTCCTTGGGAGCGCTCGAACGGCGACCGCCCGGCGCTGCGCACGCGTTCGGGCCAAGGCTGATTGGACCTGGCAACGCGTCGATTGGACTGAAGTTGGACTAACGCAAGGGTGAGTTGGAGTGAATAAGGCGGTTTCTTGGACTGAAGTTGGACTCCCGCGGGCGAGCATAGGGGGCTGAGGAGGAACTCCTATGCCGCTCGTTCTTTCGCTGACCTTGGGCCTGGGCGTGTTGCTGGTGTTCCTGTCCGCGACGTCCGGTCCGAGGTTGCAGAAAGAAGGCCGTCCCTCGGCCGCGGCCCGGCTCGAGGAGTTCCTCCGTCAGGCCGGTGTCGAAGGCGTGAACGCGCGGGACTTCCTCCTGCTCAGCCTCGGCGCCGGCCTCGCGACCGCAGCCGTCTCGTTGCTGGCGCTGGGCTGGCCGGTTGTCAGCCTGGCTCTGTTCGGCGTTGGCTTGGCCTTGCCCGCCTGGTACTTCCGCAACCGCGCTGACCGGCGCAAGGCGCAGGTGCAGGCGGCGCTGGCGGACGCCGTCGACGCCTTGCGTGCCGGCGTGCGCACGGGCATGAGCGTTGAGGAAGGTCTGGCCGGACTCGCCCACAACGGGCCTGAAATCTTGCGGCCGGTCCTCTCCGAGCTGTCGCGCGACATGCGCCTTGCAGGGTTCGAGGACGCGGTCGGTCGCGCCCGCGAACGAATGGCGGACCCGGTCTTCGACACGGTGGCCTCGGCTCTGGTCATGTCGCATCGCGTTGGCGGCCGCAACCTGAGCGCGGTGCTCGACGGCCTCGGCCGCGCTGTGCGTCAGTCGGTCCAGGTGCAAGGCGAGGTGCGGGCGCAGCAGGCGAAGAACGTGCTCTCAGCGCGCATCATCGCCGCCCTGCCGGTCGTGCTCGTCTTCTTCGTGCGAGGCGTCAACCCGGGCTACCTGGAGCCATTCTCCTCGCCTGAGGGCCAGTTCGTCATGGCGCTCTGCCTCACCAGCGCTGCCATAGGCTACGGCGCCATGCTCTGGGCTACGCGCCTGCCTGAGGAAGAAAGGGTGCTGAGGTGGCAGTAGGCCTGGCTCTAGGCGGCATGTTCGGCCTCGGACTGTGGCTAGCGATCACGGCCCTGCCCTGGGCCCGCCCACGTCCGAGCCTCGCTACCCGTTTGCAACTGCTGACGGCGCGAGGCCGGTTGGAGATGGAAGCGGCCCGCGGCCACCATGCGGCGCCACTCTTTAAGTCGACCGCGCTCGAGCGTTTGCTCCGCCCGCTGATCGAGGACGCGGGCGGCCTGCTCGCGCGCATCATGAGCCGGGCAGGTGTCGGTGCAGCCGACCTCGACCGGCGCCTGGCGCTGGGCTGGCCGGGCATGACGCCAGCCCACTTCTACGGCCAGAAGCTGGCGAGTGGCCTTGTGCTGCTTCTTCTCTTTCCCTTCATGAATGTCATGGGAGTGAACCCGTTCGGCGTCTGGCAGGTCTGGATGTGGCTGGCCGGCTTCGGCGTCGGGTTTGCCCTGCCGGACTGGATGCTGGAGGGTCGCCTGGAGCGCCGGCGCACCGCCGTGCTCATGGAACTCCCGACCATGCTCGATGTGCTCGCGATCGCGGCCAGCGCCGGTATGTCGCCGGAGCAGGCTCTGCTGGAGACCAGCCGCCAGATGCGCGGCGTCCTCGGAAACGGCCTGCGTGAGGTGGCTCGCGAGGCAGGCCTCGGCGCAGCAACCCACGCCGAGGGTCTGCGGGTGCTGGCAGAGCGCGAGCAGGTACCGGAGCTGCTGTCGCTGGCCGACGCCTGGCAGTCGGCACTGGAGCAAGGTCTGCCCCTGGGCCAGGCGATGCTCACGCTGGCCGAGACGGTGCGCGAGCGCAAGCGGGCGCGCCTCCTCGAAGAGGGAGGCAAGAGCACCATACGCATGCTCTTCCCGGTTGCCCTCTTCATCTTTCCCGTGTTCCTGGTTGTTCTGCTCTACCCCGCCGGAGTCGAGCTCCTTGGCCTAGGTGGCTAGGGAGCGCCTCAGAGAAATGCGAGAGGCGGTGACGTGAATGACAGCAAAGAGAATCCTGAGTTGGCTGAGAGCGACGGGCGGGGAGGCGGGACAGACCATGGTCGAGTACGCCATCGTCGCCGCCCTCATCGCCGTCGTGGCCATGGTGGCGGTGGAAGCCCTCGGCACCGGCATCACGGACGTCTTCAACAAGATCGCCGATGAGATCACATCGATTTAGACCCGGCTGGCGCCGCTTGCTCGCCAAGGACGAGCGCGGCCAGACGATGGTCGAACTGGCCATCGTCATGCCGGTCGTGCTCATCGTCCTGATCGGCGTGGTGCAGTTCGCGCTGGTTTATCACGCCAAGAACGTGGCCGCGACCGCGGCCCAGGAGGGTGCGCGGCTCGCGGCCGCGGAGGACCGCACCGCCGCCGAGGGAGCGGAGCGGGCCCGCGAGGTGCTGCGCTCCGGTCTCGGCAAAAAGGGAGCGGAGTTCGGGGTCACCGCTGAGGACGGCGAGGAGACGGTTGTGGTCCGCGCGGAGGGCGATTACCCCTTGATCATCCCGTGGGTGACCGGCAACACGATCCCGATCGTGGCGAGCTCCGAGGTGAGGAAGGAAGGCTTCCGAAGTGGCCCGTAGAGCGATGGCGAGCCTGAAGCGGCGTCTCAGGGACGAGTCAGGCCAGGCGTTGGTTGAAGCGGCGCTGGTCCTGCCGGTCGTCCTCGTTGTCGTCTTCGGCGTGGTGATGGCCGGGCGCATCAGCCACGCCAAGGTGGCTGTACAGGCAACGGCGCGCGAGGCCAGCCGGTCGCTAGCGACCGCGCCATCGGAGCAGCAAGGATTGACGGATGCGCGCGAGCGAGGAGAGGCTGTGGCAGAAGGCTATGGGCTCGCCGGCGAGCGGCTGACATTGGAGGTGAGCTCCAACGGGTTCGAGCGCGGCGGCACTGCAACCGCAGAGGTGAGCTACCGCGTCCCGCTCGGTGACCTGCCCCTTCTGAAGATGGTGGACGTCACCGTAACCAGCACTCACTCCGAGCGCATCGACCTCTACCGCAGCCGGGAGGTGGCGTCGCGATGAGGTTAGCGCCGCGCAGGCTGATACAGGACGAGCAGGGCCAAGTCATGGTCTTCGTCGCGATCCTCATGACAGGGTTGGTATCTGTCGTCGGCTTGGTCACAGACGGAGGCATTGTCTTCAGCCAGCGCCGCGACCTGCAGAACGTCGCGGACGCGGCCGCGCTCGCCGGCGCGATGCAGATCGATGAACGAGCGTACCGCGCGTCTGGGCAGGTAGTCCTCGATGACGCGAAAGCGCGCGATGCCGCCGAGCAGTACCTGCGTGACGAAGAAGACGTGGATTACACGGTCCAGGTCAGTCAGGCGGGGGTTGAGGTTTCGGTTTCGCGGCGAGCGTCGACGAGCTTCTTGCGCTTGGTTGGCATCGACAGCGTCGACATCAGCGCGACGTCGTCGGCAGCGCCACGTCACGGCGTCGCAGAGGCGGAGCGATAGGATGGCAGCTCGACGAGTCCCATTGAAGAATGCATTGGCGTTTAGTTTCGTGGCGATACTC
>DATMBD010000369.1:0-3368 GCA_035559355.1 Dehalococcoidia bacterium | reverse complement strand
AGGGCGAGTTCTCGTTCGCCAGTTATCTTTCGCCACCTGATTAACGAGGTCGATGGCACCTCGGCTTGCAATCCGGGTCCGTCGTTCCCTGTCGAAACCTGTCGTCCCCGTCTGGCTTCATTCTACCGCACGCGGGCCTCTGCTGCCGGCCGAGCTCTGCCCCTTTCGAGCCTGCGTCCAGCGAATTGAGTAAGCTTCTCGATTGGATAGACCACGGATGTCCGAGATCGCCTCCCTGGAAATCCTCGTCATCCGCTCGCAGGCGGAGATGGACCAGGCGCTGGATGTGCGCCGTCGCGTCTTCGTCGAGGAACAAGGGGTTCCCATTGAGCTCGAGATTGACGAGCACGACGGCGATCCGGCGGAGGTAACGACCGCCGTACACGTGCTGGGACGCGAGGCAGGCGTTCCGCTTGCCACCGGGCGCCTGATCCTCTGTCACGAGGCCGACGGCAGGCCGCACATCGGCCGGGTGGCCGTCTTGAGGGAGCACCGAGGCCGAGGCATCGGCAGGGCGGTCATGCTCGCCTTGCACGACCTCGCCCGCGAGCGCGGGTTCAGGTCGCTCACGCTGGCGGCTCAACTCCACGCCATCCGCTTCTATGAAAAGCTGGGCTACGCCGCCCGCGGCCCTGTATTTCTGGACGCGGGCATCGAGCACCGCTGGATGGACGTCGAACTTTGACGACGCCACGCAGATCGCATTTCCGTGCCGGCAATGTCGGTCTGGTAGAATGGGCGTCACCGTATGGATACCCGGGCGGCCCGGCCGCAAGCTCTCGTTAGCTTCCCGGTGACTCGCGGAGATTCGGCTTGAACGAGTCTCCCTCTGACCATCCTCCTCAACCGCACGATCCCCTAGCAGCCCTGCGCCAGCCGCCATTCGTCGTCTACACGCTCAGCCGTGTCGGCTCCAGCGTCGGCAACTCCATGCTGCAGGCGATCCTGCTCTGGCACGTCTACGCGTTGACTGGCGATCCGCTGAGCCTCGGCTTTCTCGGCCTGGCCCGGTTCCTGCCGGCCCTCGGTGTTTCGATGGTCGGCGGCGCCGTAGCCGACGTCTACAACCGCCGCAACGTGATCATGGTGGCGCAGACCGTGCCTTTGGCCGGCGGTGTGGTCCTAGCGGTTGCCACCCTGGGTGACTGGGTGACGCCGGCGATGATCTACGGCCTCGTCCTCGTCGTTGGCCTCGCTTCGGCGTTCGAGAATCCGGCCCGGCTGGCGCTTCTGCCATCGATCGTGCGGCCGGAGACCTTCGCCAACGCCGTCACGGTCAGCTCCACGCTTCAGTCGCTCGGCATGGTCACGGGCGGCCTCGTGGGCGGCGTGATCGTCGTCTGGGACCCCGGGGCCGCCTACATCGCCTATAGCGCGGCCATCGGCTGGGCGTTCATGATGATGGCCGTTCTGCGCTACGAGCAGAGGGACGGCGCGCGGCGCAGCGTCAGCCTGCAGGCGATCAAGGAAGGCCTCGGTTTCGTTCGCCGCAATCAGCCTATCTGGGGCGCCATGTCGCTCGACATGTTCGCCGTCATCTTCGGAGGCGCGAAGGGCCTGCTGCCCGTTTACGCGAGCGACATCCTCCACGCCGGGGGCCTCGGTTACGGCCTGCTGATCGCATCGCTCGAAATCGGCGCATTCTTGATGTCGGCGGCCCTGGTCCTGCGCCCTCCCATCGTCCGCACCGGCCGCGCCCTGGTCTACTCCGTAGTGGCGTTCGGCCTGCTGACCATCGGCTTTGGCCTCTCCGAAAATCTCTACTTGTCCATAGCCCTCTACATGGCGATTGGCGCCGCCGACCAAGTGAGCGTTGTCATGCGAAACGTCATCATCCAGCTGGCGACCCCGGATGCGCTGCGCGGCCGCGTCAGTTCCGTAAATCAGGTCTTCATCCAGGCGTCGAACCAGCTGGGCGCAATGGAATCAGGCTTCGTGGCGGCGGCGACCAGCGCCGTATTCGCAGTCGTCAGCGGCGGAGTCGCCGCCGTGGCCATCGCTGCCCTCTTCGGCTGGCGGTTGAAGGGCCTCTTCGATTACCGCCAGCCTCGCGCTTTCGAGTCGCAGGAACAAACGGGTACGGTCGCCGCCGCTCATGGTGGTCTTTCGGCCGGAGAGGCGGCTGGAAGCAGCTAGCTGCCTTCAGCGGTCAGGAATCGCTGCCGGCGGGAGTTCCTGGCTGGCTGCTCTTCAGATCGGCGAGACGCTCGCTCGCGAAGCTAAGCTGCACGGTCATCGCTGAACTGGTCTCGATTAGATCGGATGGCAGCCAGTAGTCGCGGCGCAGGCGGGCATCGATTTTGAACCAGCCGTCCGAAACCTCCTTCACCTTGCCCAGTTCTCTGCCGTCGATGGTGATCACGGCCGCACCCACGGTCGGCTCGTTGCTGGACATCATGGAGGGCACCTCCTCTCATCCCGGCAACGTTCGGGACGCTCTGCTCAGGCTAGGAGGGTTGACGAATCGGCAATCTAACCGGGCCGCGATGGGATGGGTTACGAAAGGCTTGCAAGATTGGCGTGGGAACTTGAATCCCAAGCCGGCCGCTCGGCGCTACGCAAGCAGGCTCGGGGCTTGGCGCAGAGCCTCCTCGGCCTCCGCCACGACGCGGCGGATGATTTCGGCGACGGGCAGCACTTCCGAGATGCCGCCCGCCGACTGACCGGCGCCCGGGATCGTTTCGTGCCGGCGGCCCTCGCGTGCGGAGGCCATGAGTTCGGCGCGGAGGCGGTCGCGCTCGCGGGCTGCTTCCTCGAGCTTCGCGTTCCACTCATCGATGAACGGGGAACGGACGGCCCGAAGCACGGTACCGTAGCCGGTGGTGCCGGGGGCCGGATTGATGGCGTTGAGCGCCTCCACCTTGATCGCGTCCTCGGCGCGCGCGTTGAGGATGGCCTGCCGCCAGCCCTCCTCGATGGGGGCCTCCACGGATGCGAGAAAGCGTGTGCCGAGGTTCACGCCCACGGCGCCGAGCATCAGTGCCGCGGCCAAGCCTCGGCCGTCGTAGATGCCGCCGGCGGCGACCACGGGCAGCGGCCGCACCGCTTCGACTACTTGCGCGACGAGCGCGAACGTTCCCACCGCGCCGCCGTAACCGCCCGCTTCGCTGCCCTGGGCGATGACGAAGTCTGCCCCGCGTTCGGCGGCCTGGACGGCCTGGGCGACGGTCGTCACCTGGACGTAGACCATGGCTCCCGCGTCCTTCGCCTGGCGGACGAGGTCGCCCGGGTCGCCGAGGGCGAAGGAGATGACCTCCGGGCGGAGCGCGAGCGTCGCCTGAAACGCCTCTTCGTCCAGCGTGGGCGGGATGTGGTTGACGTTGATCGGCCGGGTCGTGAGGTCGCGCACCATGCGGAGGTCGCGGAGG
>DATMBD010000368.1:0-6242 GCA_035559355.1 Dehalococcoidia bacterium | reverse complement strand
CAGAACTTCTCCGCGTCCTCGCCATTGCCGCCGGTGCCGTCCGTCTCGCGGTGGAGAACGACGCCGCCGGCGTTGACGTCGGTCTCGGCGTGGATGACCGTCTGGCCGGCGCCGGTGGTGGTGAGCGTCACGGTGCACTGGCCGGTGCCGCCGCTGGTGTTGCAGCTGGATGCGCTCAGCTGGCCGGGGCCGCTGACGATGCTGACGTTGCAGACCGTGCCGTCAGGCGCCGGCTGGAAACCGGTCCCGTCGATCAGGACCTCGATGGTGCAGGTGAGGTCATGGTCGGTCCCCACCTCGTTGACGCCTGTCGGCGGGTTGATGCTGATGCGAGCGTCCGGCTGGGCGTTGCCGAAGTTCACATTCCCCTGCAGCGCCGCAGGGAGGATGCACTCCCAGGCGACCGGCCCGGGGTCGGGGTTGTCCCCTGCGTCGAAGGCGTCGTCGCCGGTGCAGACCGGAGTCGGCGTGCCGAGCTGGGTGCCGTCCGCCGGGTAGGTCTGCAGCCAGCCGGACTGAATGTCTTCGGAGACCGTCCAGAAACCCGGAGTCAGCCTGTCGAAGCAGTACGTGCCGTCGCTCGCGGTCGTCTCCTTGAAGCTGACCTCGATGCTCTCGACAACCACTCTGGCCCAGATGTCCCAGCCCGAGAGCGTGCTCTCGCTCGGGTCCTTGACGCCATCGAAGTCCGCGTCGTGCCACTTGAGGCCGCAGATCTGGCCTACGGGCGCCGGTGGGATCGGGATCGGCACCGTCTTCGTGCCGCTGATCGTGAACAGGGACGCGTGGCCCGAGGAACCGGGCACGAAGCCGGAACCCCGACGGGAGTCCGTGCTGAACGGCGGGTCGCCGTAGAGGTATCCGCCCCAGTCGTCGGTAGGCGGGGTGTCGTAGGCGGACTGCAGCGAATTCTCCCAGATGAACGTGCGAGACAGGTGCAGCTGGAAGTAGATCACGAAGCTGGTGGCGGTCTCCGCTACACCAGCGTTCACGAGGTCCGTCTTCGTGACGAAGAACGCGCGCAGCGGGGTGGTCGGGGTCCCAATGTTGCCATCCGTGGCGCGGTGGACCTGACTGTTCGGCAGGTTCAGGAGCGTGCAGTCCGACCACGCGAACTCGCCCTCGCTGTTCTGGGCGATCTCTATGTTCGTCCTGGTGTTGTGGGGAAACGCAGTGCCGGAGGAATTGACCCAGCCTTGCGAATCGGTCCGAGCGGTAGGGCAGACCTGAATGTCGCGCACCAGGTCCACGAAGCGGGCGTTCTGTTGCCCTTGAGAGGCAAAGAAGTCGTAGGAAATGCCGATGTTCAGGTTGTTGAGGTTGGGAAAATCGTCCTGAACGCCCGTCAGGATGAACTGGTAAGGCACCCACTCGCCTTCATCCCACGTATTGCCGAGGTTGCCTGTGGTCCAGCCGGTGTTGAGGGCTCCGCCGCCGCCCTCGTTGGCGCGGAAGCCCATGGCCGTGACGCCCGTCGCTGCTTGCGCCACCGGCGTGCCGTCGCGGCCTTCCAGGGCGGCCATGCCTACCCAGGCCGATACGACGAGCAGGAGCAGAACCAGCGCCGTCCGAGTCGCGCCCCTTCCAAACGGAAGGGAAAACGGATCTTCGGGGTTTGAATCCTTCACTGTGGAGCTCCATTCCTTGGTTCAGCCCCCTGCCGGGGAACCGTCTCCCCGCCGAAGGGCTGGCGTCTTCCTTGCGGCACTCCATGCCAGGGCGCCGCCCGCCCGAGCGCTGCGGCTCAGGCCTTAGTGACTCTGGTTTCCGGGTTGACCTTCGTAGCCGGTGTTACCGCCGTGCTGGCCGCCGCCGCTGCTCTGGTTACCAGGCTTCCCCTCGTAACCGGTGCTCCCTGCCATCGCGGGCATGGCCGTCCCGACGATGAATACGGCTGCGACCAAGAGCGCCAGAAATCGCTTCAATTTGGGCCTCCTGCCTGCCTGAAAGGCAACTACAGCCAAGCGCTCCTCTTCGCCGGGCAAACGAACGCGTCGCCGCGTTAAGCGGTCAAGGGGTGTAACGTTTTTGGGCTGCGCAGGATTCCTGGTAAAGGTGGAGGGCCCAGGAGAGTGAGGGGTCGTGCAGGACCCCTTGCGCAGCCTTGGTCAGGCCATGGCAACTCCTATTGGCTCCACCGAACTAAGCTCGGCGTCGCTGCGCCGGGCTTAGTCTTCGTGGGATGAGACGGCGGGGTCGCGGGTCTGTAGGATTGTTATCCTTATGTAATCAGTTGTCAATGCTTGAAACGTTCTTCTGTAATTTCTTTTTTTTCGATTTTTTTGACTTTCACGGCGACTAGCGATCCGACTCCGTCCGGGACTGAGTCCGCGTTCGGCCCGGTTCGGACATCGAGATTTTCGGTTCCCGCATCTAATGACAACGCCATCCATTTGGACGGATGGCGTTGTTATGTTTAGAGAATCCAGGGCCTACAACGTGCGCTTGTCCTTGGATTTGTCGTACCAGTAGTGGATGTACGTCTCCTGCGGCGCGACGCCCCCGCCCGCCGTCTCGAAGTAGCCGATGTTGCCGAACCAGGGTTGCGCTAGCCCGAATGCGGTCGCTTGGCCCGGGAACGGCACCAGCAGCATTTCCTTGGCCATCGCTATCTGCCACTCCTTGGCGATCTCGACGCGCTTTTTCTCGTCCAGCTCGTTGCGGTAGCGGAGCATGATCTCCTTCAGGTGCGGCGTGTCGTGGCCAACGTAGTCGTTCCGCCCGCCCGGCGTGAACGTGTTGAACATCGGGATCTCCCAATCGACCCATGAGCCGAGGGGATGCGTGCCGAGGTCGGGATACTGTCCCTTGCCGAACGTGTACTTGGGCGTGATTACCGTCGTGTAGTCCTGGGGGTTCTGGGTGATCTTGAAGTGCCCGCCCTGGTTGAACATCTGGACGAGCACTTCGATCTGCTGCGGCGTCCCGAACTGCCCCTGCTGCGCGTAGGTCAGCGTGTCCTCAGCCCCGAAAGCGTTTGCCGCGCGCAGCAGTTTCGCAGCCTCGTCCGGCTGGTACTGCAGGTACTTCGAGTTCTCGCCCAGCTGGTTCTTCTTGGGGTCCAGCCAAATCGTGGGCCAGCTGCACGGGACGTGCGTGTTGTGGCCTACTTCTATAGGAATGCCTTCGCGCTCGAACCCGCTGACGTTGTAGAACGTGTCGATGTATGCGTCGCGGTCGATGACCATGGAGAGCGCCTGCCGCAGGCGGACGTCCTTCTCCCACTTGGACTCGGGCAGCTTGGACATGCCGATGTAGTTGATGCTGTTCTGGCCGCGGAGCGGGCTGATGCCCACCATCAACAGATCGGGCGTCTCACGCTTCATCGGCAGGACGAGGTCGGCCGGCTGAATGCCCGTGGCGGGTACGAGGCCCAGCGACCAAAGGCGCCGCGCCTTGAACTGCGCCAGCGTCTGCGGGCCAATCGAGGTCAGGTCCGGCAGCAACAGGTAGTCGATGCCGTCCAGGAGCGGCCTTTCGTTCGCCCGGTACCAGTTCGGGTTGCGGCGGTACTCCCAGCCCACGCTCGGCTCGTATTTGGTCATCATCCAGGCGCCGGAACCCCGCATCTCCTGGCGAATGTCGAACTTGCCGTCCGCCTCTATGGGCAGGATGGCGAAGTAGTAGATGGTGCCGTACATCTTGAGCACGGCGCCCGAGCGGAACGCCTGCTTGATGACGATGGTGTTGGCGTCCGGATAGGAGATCGACGCGACAGGCGCGTCCGGGTTGAGGCTGTTGACGAAGAACCGGCTTCCGGGTTGCAGCGCCACGAACCGGTCCCAACTCCACTTGACGTCCTCGGTGTTCATGACGCGGCCGTTGGTCGGCGGCCGCGGGTCGAACTTCGTGTTCGGACGCAGCTTCATGGTCAGCGTCAGCCCATCCGGCGAATATTCCCACTCGGCGACAGCGTCCGGCTGCGCTTCGCCGCTGGGCGGGTCGTGAACGGTGCCGCCCTTGAGGCTGAAGAACCGCTGATAAGCGTGATGGGCGTGGTTGAAGGTGAACTGGGAGCTGGAGCTCAGCGGGTCGTAGTTCAGCGGCTCCACGGCGAAAGCGCCCACCATCGTGCCGCCCTTGACCGCGTCCTTGGTCGTATCCTTGGGTTCGTAGAGCAGGCCCGAGCGGTCGCGAGGACCGCCGTCTCCGTCCTCGCCCCCGCCGCAGGCGGCCAGGAAGGCGGCTCCGAGGGCGCCCGCTCCAGTCGCGGCGAGCGCGCGCCTCCGGCTCAACCTCCGCGAAAGCGCCTTCTGCCAGTAGTTGCCCTCCATCCCGTCCTCTCCTTTCAGGGAGCCTCTCGCCCTTTGAATCCGGCGCGGAGCGCCGCGATCTTGGCACCCGTTCTCGAAGCATGTCAACGATAGAACAAACCAGCCTCCGTAAGCCCCGTTCCTATCGATATCTCGCCTCTAAGTACGTTTGCGGGGCGCGTTCGGACGCGTGGCCTTCGCCGTCGTCGTCCAAACGTCGGCGGAGATGGAAGGCAGTCCACGGGCAGCCGCGACGGCTAGCCGCGCGAATCGATGCGGACGATCCCCTTGGTGCCGTCCACCGTGATCACCATGCCGTCCTTGATCCGTTGCGTGCCCACCACCGTCCCCACTACGGCGGGCAGCCGGTGTTCCCGGGCAACGATGGCGCAATGGCTGAGGATGCCGCCGGTATCGGCCACCAAGCCGCTGACGGTCGAAAACAGGGGCGTCCAGGGCGGCACCGTCATTTCGCAGACCATGATGTCCCCGCGCTGCAGCTTGCTGGCCTCCTCCAGACGGCGCACCACCTTCGCGACGCCCTGCACCGTCCCCGGCGAAGCCGGCACGCCGTTGATGACGTCCGGATCGCGGCTGGGCTCGATGGGGTCGACCAGGCCCAGCATCTTGCCGCCCATCGCAGAGATGAACGGGTCTTCCCGATCCAGGCGCTCCGGCCGGCCGAGTGTCGCAGGCGGCACCACCTTTGCCGCTGCCGCCAGCCCCGCCTTGCGCTCCGCCACGATTCCTTGGAGGCTTTCGCCAGAGACGATGCCGTCCTTGACTTCGTCGAAGCGGAGGCAGAAGACGTCTTCCGGGGCCGCGAGCTGCCCGCGAAACGCCATTCGGCGGCCGCATTCGAGGAAGGGCAGCCGCAGCACGGCAACGCCCATCTGATCGATGTAGTAGTTGTGATCCTCGGTGACGACCAGGTTGTCCTTTGCCGCCTCGTACAGGCTCTCGAAGCGGCGAAGCTTTTCCGGCGCCCCAGCCAGCTGCGCCCGCGCCTTCGCCAGAAGGGCTTCGCGCCTCTCGACGGACCGTCGGAAGCCGTTGTCCGGGTCCGAGTCATCGCCGAGTCGGATGTAGCCCTGGAGGGTGTTCAACGGGATCACCGGCCGCTCGCGCCAGGTCGAGTCGGCAAGCTCGAAGATGGCGTCGCTGCGCCATCCCCACCTGTCCAGGTAGTCGCGAAAGTCGGTCAGAAACCTTCGGCCCGAAGGGGATTCCTGGAGACGGGGCACGATTTCGAGCGCGTCAGCAGCCTCGAAAGCCGTCCTCAGCGTTCGGTCCGCCCTGACGATGCGGCTCAGCCTCCACAGATCTCGCCCCGCCTGCACGGAAAGCGTGTCGAAACCCTGGAGACACTCGTAGGCCTCGGCCTTGTCCGCCGGCGCGAACACCTCGTCATAGAAGTCGGTGAACCAACTGGCGGCGACGAGGACGAAGTTGATCTTGCCGTGCACCTCCCAGCGGTGGACGTGCTCCTCCTGCAACTCGTCGATGAGGCTGACGAGGCTGGCGTCGTCCAGGGAGGCATAGTCGGTCTCGCGCGCCCTCGCCAGGCCTGGTTCGATCGACGGCAGCCACTCCTCCCGCCACAGCCTGCCGACGTGAGGGACAATTGTCGTGAGCGTCGTCTGCCGGTAGCGTTCGCGCCGCTCCTCAGGGGCGAGCCCCGGATACTCGAGCGGGTAGAAGCGGGCGTAGGCGTAGTAGTTGACGGCGCGAAAGGCGAGGCCGACCGAGCAGTAGAAGGCGCGCTGGGCGCGGGTGAAGCCTTCCGCCAACGCTGACGTGACGATGTCGCTAGAGAGGGGCGTGAGCGGCCGCGGCGCGTGGATCTTGTCCCACGTCCATAGGCCTTCGACCTCGTCGTCAGTTGGAAACCTGATCGCGGGCGTTTCAGCCATCCTCGAGAGCCTCCTAGCACCCCGGTTGCCAACCCTGGCGCTGCTTCAAGCGGAGCCGCGCCAGCGCAGCGCTCAT
>DATMBD010000367.1:0-6418 GCA_035559355.1 Dehalococcoidia bacterium | reverse complement strand
AAAATCGTCGAACGCCACGCGCTCGACTGAAACCTGCCCCCTGGCTCTTAGGTTCCCTGGTTCGGCGCTCTCTGTCTAGGACTGCACGACCGTGACGGACTCGATTACGTCGCCGCCGGAACGGGGGCCGTCCGAGGTCAGGTCCAGGAGCGTGAGCCGGTCGAGGACGTCGAGGCCGGCGATGACCTTCCCGAAGATCGTGTACTTGCCGTTGAGGGCGGGGTAGTCGCCGTAGGAGATGAAGAACTGGCCGCCGTTGCTGTTTTCGGCGGAGCCGCCCATGCCCACGGCCCCGCGCGCGAAAGGCAGGTCCGTCTGCTCCTTCTTGATCGAGAAGCCGGGCGTCCCCAGCCCCGTGCGCGTAGGGTCCCCGGCCTGGGCGTAGAAGCGCGAGCCGTCCGGGTTCTTGACCAGCTGCATGAACGGCGTGCCGTTGTAGTAGCCCTCGTTGGCGAGGAAGACGAAGGCGTTCACCGCTTCCGGCGCTTGCGAGGGGTAGAGCTCGATCGTGATGTCCCCCTTCGCCGTCTTGATCGTCGCCGTATAGCGCGCCGAGGGATCGATGCTCATCGGCGGCGGGGAGGTATAACGTTTGACGGCCGGCGCCGTGGCCGTCGGCAAGGGCGTGCCTTGAGCGACGGCGGTCTGCTGATCGAAGGGGACGTCCGGGGCCTCGTTTGCCTGCATGGGGCCCGTGCTGGAGGTGGTTCCGCCGCCGATGGCTCCGGCTGCCAGGCCGACGATCATGGCGATGCCGGCAAAGGCGGCGAAAATCATGAACAAGCGCGGATTGCCGAGGAACCGGATCGGCCCCGGCAGGTCCAGGTGGGCAGGATCGATCTTGGCAGCGCCGCCCGTGTCTTGGCGGCGCGCGCGGCGGTTGCGGGGACCTTGGCTACGATAAGACATGAGGCCTCGTCTTGAAGTTCGGAATCAGCAGCAGCGCCCAGAAAAGCATTCCAGCGGTTTGAATGCGGCGGCCTTACTGCTCGCTGCCAGACCTACCCGCGTTCACGCCGGATGCCGTTTGACTCACACCTTTGAGCATCTGCCGCTAGGAGAAGTATAACAATCCCCTCACGGGCGGCTCCTGCCGCTCGATCGCAAAGCCGATTCTCCGGCACGCCGCTATCGACTCAGGTAGCAAAGACCTTTTCCGGCCGCCAAGCGTCGGCGCCTGCCCAGCGCAGCACGCCCAGAAAGTCCCCTGCGACGGAATAAGCCCGGCATAGCTCGCCGGGAATGGCGCGCACGCCCCGCTGCCAGCGGATTCGCGCCGTCCGTCCGTGACGCATGTTGGCCTCGTTCTCCGGTCCCAGCACGGCCGCCCGCCAGCCGATCAAGGCTTCGTCCGCGGCGAAGAGCCACTCCGTCCAGTCGCCCGCCTCGAAGGCCTGCCTCAGGGTCTCCACGCCCACTGCCTCCTCGATCCGGAACGGCCCCACGCGCGTCCTCACCAGCCCGGCCAGCGTGCCGCCCACGCCCAGCGCCTGCCCCAGGTCATGCGCGAGCGAGCGGACGTAAAAGCCCTTGCCGCACTCGACGTAGACCTCGACCAGCGGCGGCTCGTATGAAATTATGTCAATCTCGTAGGCCGTTACGAGCCGGGGCTCCGGAATCTGGGCCTCGCCTCGTCGTGCCGCCTTGTACAACGGCTCGCCTGCGCGCTTGATAGCGCTGAAGGCTGGCGGCCGCTGCTCGGTCTGCCCTTCGAACCGTCTCAAGGCCTCCAGCACGTCATCGAGCGCCACGCGCGAGGCATCGCGCGATGCCACTACCGTCCCGTCCTTGTCGTATGTGTCCGTCTCTACGCCCAGCTCGATGCGTGCCCGGTAACCCTTGCGACCGTCGATCAGATACTCGGTGAGGCGGGTGGCGTTCCCGAGGAGCACCGGCAGGACGCCGGTCGCGGCCGGGTCCAGGGTGCCGGCGTGGCCTACGTGGCGTTCACGAGACCTCGCCCGCACGAAGCGAACGACGTCGAATGACGTCCATCCGGCCGGCTTGTCTACGTTGAGGATGCCGTCAATCGTCATCGCCGGCGCGGGTTCGGCGGCGCAGGGCTTCGTCCTCGTGGATCGCCTGGTCAATGTGCGCGAGGACGGCGGCGCCCTCCTCGATCGACTTGTCCAGGCGGAAGTTCAGGAAGGGAACGCGGCGGAGCTCGAGCCTATGCTTGAGCTCACGATGGAAGAAGCCGGCGCCCGCGTTGAGCGCCTGCAGCGCTGCCGCTCGGTCCGTGGTCTCGTTCATGATGCTGACGTAGACGCGGGCGTTGACGAGATCCGGCGATACCTCCACCCGAGTGATCGAGATCACGCCGCCGAGGCGGGGATCTCGCACCTCGCGCAGGAGGAGGTCGCTCAGTTCTTCACGGATGAGTTCGTTGACCCGTTCGGTCCGGCGAGACATGTGCCACCTCCCGGTGTCGGAAATGAAGGAGCAGGCGCGCCATTCCGGAGCCGGTGTCACCCGGGCCTCACGCCGCATGGCGTCCCTTGCCTCGGACAACCAGCTGCCCGGATAGCCTGGCTTAGCTGGCGCGCTCGCGATGGAAGAACTCGAGGATGTCGCCTTCCTGGAAGGCGTCGAAGCCCTCGAGGGCTATGCCGCATTCGTAGCCGCTCTGCACCTCCCGCACGTCTTCCTGGAAGCGTTTCAGGCTGGCGCAACGCGTCTCCGCAATCTGCTGCCCGCCGCGGAGAACGCGGACGAAGTCGTTTCTGAGGATGGAGCCGTCGAGAACGAAGCTGCCGGCGATGTTTCCCTGGCGGCTGATGCGGAAGATTTGGCGCACCTCGGCGTGCCCGTCCACGACGTCGTTGTAGACGGGCTCCAGCATCCCCTTCAGCGCCTTCTCGACATCCTCGATCAGGTTGTAGATGACGTTGTACTGGCGGATCTCAATCTTCTCGGTCTCCGCCAAACGCTTGGCGCCCGTGTCCGGTCGGGTGTTGAAGCCGATGACGATCCCGCGCGAGGCGACGGCCAGCATCACGTCCGATTCCGTTATCGTGCCGGAGCCGGAGTGGATGATCTTGACGCGGACCTCGTCCGTGCTCAGCCGCTCCAGTGAATGACGGATGGGGTCGATGGAGCCCTGGACGTCGGTCTTGAGGATTATGTTCAGGTCGCGGACGGCCCCGCTCGTGACCTCGCCGAAGAGGGTATCGAGGTTGATCGGATGCGCCTCGGAAGCCAGGGCAGCCTCGCGGGCGCGGCGGCGCTCCTCCACCTGCTCGCGGGCCGCGCGCTCGTCCTTGACGACAGTGAACAAGTCGCCGGCAAGGGGCACCTGGTGCAGGCCGAGGACTTTAACCGGTGTCGAAGGCGTCGCCTCCTTCACGGAGCGGCCATGCTCGTCGAACATGGCCCGGATCTTGCCGGTCGAGTCGCCGGCGATGATGACGTCGCCTATCCGGAGCGTGCCTCGCTGGACGAGCAGCGTCGCCACGGGACCGCGGTTCGAGGTGAGCTCCGCCTCGATCACGGCCCCGCTCGCCGGCCGGTCGGGGTCTGCCTTGAGGTCTTGGATCTCGGCAACGAGGAGGATGTTTTCGAGCAGGTCGGAGAGGCCTTCGCCGGTGCGGGCGGAAACCGGGACGGCAGGCACGTCGCCGCCGAACTGCTCCACCACCACGTCGTGTTGGGTGAGCTGCTGCAGCACGCGGTTGGGGTCGGCGCCTTCCAGGTCGATCTTGTTGACCGCGACGATGAGGGGCACGCCGGCGGCGCGGGCGTGGTTGATCGCCTCCACGGTCTGGGGCATCACGCCGTCATCGGCGGCCACGACCAAGACGGCGATGTCGGTCACCTGCGCCCCCCGGGCGCGCATGGCCGTAAAGGCTTCGTGGCCCGGCGTGTCCAGAAACGTGATCTTCTGGCCGTTGACCTCTACCTGATAGGCGCCGATGTGCTGCGTGATCCCGCCCGCTTCTTGCGCCGTCACGTTTGTCTTTCGGATCGCGTCCAGGAGGCTCGTCTTGCCGTGGTCGACATGGCCGAGGATAGTCACGACCGGCGGTCGCGGCTTCAGCTTCGTCGGGTCTTCGGGTTCTTCGCTCGCGGGGGCGCGCGCGGCGCGCTCCACCTGCACGTCCGCCACGTCGCCCGATTCCTGCTCCACCGGCTCGAAGCCGAAGTCGCTCGCCACGATCGCGGCGGTGTCGTAATCGATGACCTGGTTGATGCTGGCCATGACCCCGTTCTTCATCAGTTCCTTGATGATCTCCACCGGGGACACTTTGAGGAGATCGGCCAGCTCCTTGACCGTCAGCGCCTGCGGCAGCCGTACCTCTCTGCTATCCACTACCACTGCTCTCTCACCCTCTACCTAGACTGCCACCGTCTGCAAGGAAGCAGCAAATTCCGCGAGCTTCAACTTTTCGTCGGCGCTGAGCGCCGTCCGCAGGGCCGCGTCCAGGCGGCCCTTACGAAGCGCCTGCTGCCAGCAAACCGGGTTGCGGCAAACATACGCGCCCCGGCCCGGCTTCTTGCCCCCCGGATCGACCTCGACGCCGTTGGCGGTCCTGACGACGCGCACGAGGTCGCGCTTGTCGCTGGTGGTGCGACAGGACACGCAGCTTCGCTGCGGCGGCCGGCGCGGCGGGCGGCCTGGCAAGGCGCTATTCGTCCTCCCTGGTACGCAGTCCAAAGAAGTCGAAGTCCTCATCCTCGAGGGCGGCTTCGAGCTCCTCTTCGATCTCTTCGTCCAGCGAGCGGCGCCCTCGACGGGCGGCGGCGGCGCGGCGCGCCCTCGCCTGTTCCTCCGTCTCGCGCAGCGGCCCTCGCCGGCCGCGACGCTTGCCGGCCCGCTCCACAGGCTGAGCGGAAGGCAACACCTCGTCCGCGAAGCGCACCGCTCCCCGCCTGTCTACGGGCGGCGCCGGGGCGGGCGGCACCGGCGCCGCCGGCGTCTCCGGCTCGGCAGGCGGGACCTGCGCAGCAGCCTCCGGTTCCTTGACGGCGGCCGCCGCCGCGGCCGCGGCTGCCGCTGCCTCCTCTTCCTCCCGCTGCGCAATCTCCGCCCAGATCGGCGTCTCCCGCTTCACTTCCGGCTCGGCGCTAATCGCCAGGGCCGGCTCCGCCTCCGTCTCGACCGAGCTCAGGCTCTTGATGTCGATCCGGAGTCCGGTCAGCTTCGCGGCCAGGCGGGCATTCTGGCCCTCCTTGCCGATGGCCAGCGAAAGCTGCCTGTCTGCGACGATAACTTCGGCCGTGGTGCCGTCCGGAAGGATGCGCACGCTCTGCACCTGCGCCGGGCTCAAGGCGTTGGCGACGAACCGCGCCGGGTCCGGGTCCCACTGGACCACATCGATACGCTCGCCGTTGAGCTCGTTGACGATGTTCTGGATGCGAATGCCGCGCAGGCCGACGCAGGCTCCGACGGGATCGATGCCCTCTTGCCGCGAGTAGACGGCCACCTTGCTCCGGAAGCCTGGCTCCCGGGCGATGGCCTTGATCTCGACGCTGCCGCGGAAGATCTCCGGCACCTCCATTTCGAAGAGGCGACGCAAGAGGTTCTTGTGCGTGCGTGAGACGGTGACCTGCGGACCGCGGCTGGCCTTGTGGACCTCAAGGAGGTAGACCTTGAGCCGCTGGCCCGGCCGGTAGTGCTCCGTGCGCACCTGCTCGCTCGGCGGCAACACTGCCTCCGTCTTGCCGAGGTCGATATAGACGTGGCGGGCCTCGAGCCGATGGACGACGCCGGAGATGATGTCGCCTTCCTTGCCCGAGTACTCCTCGAAGACCACTTCTCGTTCGGCTTCGCGCAGGCGCTGGAGGACCACCTGCTTCGCCGTCTGCGCGGCTATGCGTCCCGCATTCTGAGGGAAGACTTCCACGTTCACGACGTCGCCGATGTAGGTGTTGGGGGCGATCTGGCGCGCCTCCTCCAGCGTGATCTCCGTCTTGTCGTCCTCCACCTTCTCTACGACTGTCTTCTGGGCAAAGACCCGAACGCCGCCTGTGGCGCCATCGATCTTGACCACGAGGTTCGCCGTGGCGAGGGCGTCCTTCTTGTAGGCGGAGGCAAGCGCTGCCTCGACCGCCTCGAAGACGACCTCTTTGGGCAGGTTCTTCTCGGCGGCAAGCTGGGTTATCGCCGTCAAGAAGTCATTCTTGGGCGCTTGCGAGCTGGCGCGGACTGCCGTAGCCAAAGCCGGATCTCCTTGCAAAAGTGCTAACAAAAAGGTGGGCCCAGACCCACCTCCCAGTTAAAACAACTTGGCTCTCCTATGTTAACACCGCCTGGCAAGGCCCGTAAACGGCCCAATGGGGATGCGTCGGGTTTTTGCCGGAGAGAAAGAGCAGTAGGCTCACTCGTTGGGACAAACAACAGAGGTGAGCCTACATGCCGACCGTGGAAGCCACGATCACTCTGACTATACCGGAAGCAGGTCTCAGCCTGAGCGAGCTC
>DATMBD010000366.1:0-5309 GCA_035559355.1 Dehalococcoidia bacterium | reverse complement strand
GCGTACACGCGGGGCGTGGACTTCAGGCCGGCGAAGCGCAAGCCCGTCGATTCCGTCCTCCACTGGGACGGCTGGTAGGCCTCGGAATCAGCCCAAGGCCGCTCGGGACCGCCCGTCGCCGGCCGCCAGGTTGCGCGTCTGCTCCTTTCCCCGCCTGCCCGTCAGATCATCGGCCAGGGGTAGGGGCGGTAAGCAGGCGGCGGCGGGTAGACCCGCTCGCGGTCGATGAGGGCGGCGCGCTCCTCGAGGCGGGCCAGTTCGCGCTCGGAGAGCAGCGCCGCGAGCTCGCGGCGTAGGGGCGAGTCCCAGCGTAGCGTCTCGGCGAACCTGCAGACGTCCTCCACGAGGTGGGGCGGCACGGGCGTGCCCTGGAAGTCCCAGATCACCGTCCGAAGCTTGTCTTCGGCGTGGAAGGTGATGCCGTGGTCTATGCACCAAATGCGGCCGTCCTCGTCCAGGAGGCAGTGGCCGCCTTTGCGGTCGGCGTTGTTCGTGAGCCAGTCGAAGAGGGCGATGCGCTGCATGTCGGGCATGCGCTCGTCTTTGAGGTTGAAGTAATGGCGGGCCGGGTCGTGGACGATGAAGAGCTGGAGGACGCCGATGCCCGCGCTGAGGCCGTCCTCGCGGATGACGGTTGGCGGCACGAGGCCCCACCCGAGGGCCTCGCTGACAAGATAAGCGGCGTACTCGCGCTTGAAGAGCGTGCCGGAGGGGAAATCGTGCAGGGGCGCTTCGCCGCGCTGAGGTTTGTAGACGGCGTAGCCCTCCCCGGCGGACGGGTGCTCCATGCGAAGGAGAAAGACGTAGTTAGAGCCGGCGGCCAGAAGCCAGTCTTCGCGCGGCTGGGCGGTCGCCAGGACATCGAGGATGTCCGGAAGGTCGTGGCGCCAGCTCTGGCTGGGCATGCCGCGCACGTACCGGGTGGCGATGGCGCACCTCCTGTCGCCTCGATTATAGGCTGGACGCGCTTTGCAGGCCTAAGGCTGGGCCGCGAGCGCGTAGAGGCGGGCGATAGCGCCGAGGTCGGCAGCTGTGAGGCGCTGCGGGCAGGAGGTGGTAACTGCAGCCATGAGCGCGGGCGGTTCCAGGTGGCCGGCGCCGAGAAAATGCCCCACCTCATGGAGCAGCGTGGTGCGCAGACAGGCCTCCGTGTCCCAGCCGGGCGGAGGGTGTGGATTCAGGGTGATATCGGCCTCGATGATCTTGAGGCCGCCGAGCGGACAGCTAGGACACGCTTCCGTGCGGACATTGGTCAGCCCTACCTGGTTCAGGGCCTGGTCGTCGCCGGGTATGGGACCCCAGGCGATCTCATTGCGGCCGTTGGCTGCGTGCTGGCCGCCAATGCAGTTGCCCTTGTAGGCGGCGGCGACGCCCCATTGCTCGAAGGCTTCCCGCGTGAGAGCGACTAGAGCTTCATGGGTGACGAAACCGGAAGTCGACTCGTCGATGCAGTACTCCACCGGCAAATGCTGCCAAACAGCCTCACCGTGATCGGGAGGGACGATGCTGACGTTGACGGTGTCGGGCACGCGCAGCGCGCCGCAACCCAGGCCGGATATGCCGGCGAAAAGGAGGGCGGCTATCAGCTCCCCCCGCCACATGGCTAGACGATAGCGAGGGCGACGCCACGAAGGGGTAAACGGGGCCGCTGCCCCAGTTGCGCTCCCGTAAAGGCCGCCTAACTGAGATATAGTATCTCTATGGCCGTTCACCTCAGTGACGCCACGCTATCCGAGCCTCCGGCAGGGTCCGCGACCGTCGAGATCAGGCTGTCGCACGTGTCCGTTCGGCTCGCCGGCCGACTGGCGCTCCATGACGTGACGATGGAGATCGAGACGGGGGCCTTCGTAGGCCTGATCGGCCCCAACGGTTCGGGAAAGACCACGCTTCTGCGCGCAGTCCTCGGCATCCTCCCGCTCGAATCGGGCTCGATCGAGGTGGCGGGCCGCGCCCCCGCGGAAGCGCGCGACCGTTTCGCCTACGTGCCGCAGCGTGGCCAGCTGGACGTCAGCCTGCCGCTGAGAGCGCGCGACGTGGTGATGCTGGGCCGCATCCGCCACACGGGCTGGGCGAGGCCGGCGCGGGCCGAGGACCGCGCCGTCGTCGACTGGGCCCTGGAGCTGGTGCGGCTCCAGGACCGGCGCGATTCGCCGATGCGGGAGCTGTCCTTCGGGCAGCAACAGCGCGTCCTCTTCGCCCGCGCCCTCGCCCAGCAGGGCAGCATCCTTCTCCTCGATGAACCCATGAACGGCGTCGACCCGCAGACTCAGGAGCTGTTCCTTGAGCTGCTGCAGGGTTTTCACGCGGAGGGCAAGACCATCCTCATGGCCACGCATGACCTCACGCAGGCGGCGGCGATTTGCGACAACCTCTGCGTCCTGAAGCAGCGCCTGGTGGCCTACGGGCCGGTCGATGAGGTGCTGACTGAGGACGTGCTCAGGGAGGCGTATGGCGTCCACCTCCACTTTCGCCCCGGCGTCGCCGCTCCCGGCCACCTCCTCGGCGACGTCCACCATCACGATAGCGGCGAGTGACGGTGCTCGACTGGCTGACCGACCCACTTTCGTTCCGGTTCATGCGCCTGGCGCTGCTGGAAGCGGCGATCGTTGGCGTGGTCGCGGGCCTCCTGGGAACCTTCGTGGTGCTGCGCGGCCTCGCTTTCGTTGGGGATGCGATCGCGCACGCCGTGTTTCCCGGGGTGGTGATCGCGTTTCTGGCGAAGGTAAGCATCTTCCTGGGCGGCGCCGCCTTCGGCCTGCTCACGGCAACGGCGATCAGCGGCCTTTCGCTCACACGTCGCATCAGGGAAGACACGGCCATCGGCGTCGTCTTCGCGGGGGCGTTCGCGCTGGGAGTCGTGCTGATCAGCTCCTCGCCGGGCTACACGCGAGACCTGACATCGCTGCTCTTCGGCGACGTGCTGGCGGTGACGAAGACAGACATCTACCTCAGCGCCGTCGTGGGCGGCGCCGCGATTTCCGTGACGTTGTGGTTGCGCCGGGCGCTCCTTCTGGTGGCCTTCGACCGGGAGATGGCTCTGGCCGTGGGCCTGCCTGTGTTCTGGCTGGAGACGGGGCTGCTCTTGCTCGTGACCCTGGCGATCGTCATCGCCCTGCGGACGGTCGGCAACGTTCTGGTCCTGGCGATGTTCGTTACGCCGGCGGCCACGGCGCGCCTCTTAGTAGACGATGTCGGCAGGATGATGCTCCTGAGCGCGGCCCTCGGCGCTGGGGCCGGCGTGGTGGGCTTGTACGCTTCGTGGCACACGGATCTGGCGGCAGGCGGCATGATCGTCCTCACGGCCACGTCCTTCTTCGCGGCCGCGCTGCTGTTCACGGCCATCCGCTCCCGTCTCTGGCGCCGGCCCGCCGCGCTGGCGGCAGAATCCGTCTAGGAACGGACCATCACCGACGGGTCCGAAACCGCTTTCAGGGACCCGGGAACTGGACAGTCTGAAGCTGCGTAGCCGTGGGCTGCCGGCAGCGGCGCCTGCCCATCGGGCGGGACGGCTTCGTTGCCTGTGGACAAATCGTTCTCTTCCCTAGTGCACGGGACAGATGCCGACGAGCGCCTTCTTCCAACCGGCGACGGAGCCGCCTTCGCGTTCGACGTTGAAGCCGGCGGTCTGCTCCTGGCGGGCCTCGGCGGCGCGGACATCGTCGGCGACGAGCCACGCGCCGACGTACACGGCGACAGCGAGGACGATGGGGAGGAAGAAGAGCCCGACGAAGGCGATGAAGCCGGGCGAGACCTTGAACGGCTGTGGTTGGTCGTCGATCTCCAGCATCAGGGACCTAGGCGGCGCTGGCCTCCAGGGCTGGAGCGCGGCCATAGACTCGCCTGCCAGTCACCGCGAGGAGGCTCAGGAGGACGATAGCGGCGAAGAAGAGCCCTTCCCAGAAAAGGAGCGCCGTGGCGCCGAAATGGTCGGCAAGGGAGCCGTTGAGGAGGTTCATGGTGGCCATGATGCCGCCGAGCCCGAGGGTGTTGAGGCTGGCCACGCGACCGCGGAACTCGTCCGCGGCGATGGACTGCGTGACGGCCTGGCTCATGGTCATGAAACCCGCCTGAGCGGCGCCCATGAGAGCGGCGGCGAAGGTCGCGAGCCAGAGGACGGACGTGAAGGAAAGGACCACCTGACCGAGGCCGCTCATGATCCCCGCTGCGATCATGACGTTGCCGCGCGCCATCGACGTCTGGATGCCGCCCACGAAAAGGCTGGCGAAGAAGGCGCCCACGCCGACGCCCATCAGCAGCGTGCCGAAGCCGGAAGCATCGCCGGTCAGCTTTTCGTGCGAGAACGTGGGCAGGAGCGATTCGAAAGCCATCGTCAGGCCGCAATGAATGAGGGCAAGGACCATCATGAAGCGCAGCACGGGCCGCACGTAGACGTAGCTTAGGCCGCCGACGAAATTCTCCACGAAGCTTTGGCGCTCGAGGGATGCCGCCGGCTGGCGGCGCGAGACCTGACTGACCTTCCACCAACCGATGACGTAGAAGATGGCGCAAGCCAGGAAGCCGGCGGAGGCGCCGAAGGCGGCCACCAGCGGCGTCACGATTCCCGGGCCGATGAGCCGCGAGCCGTGCTGGGTGGAAGCCTGCAGGGAGAGGGCGTTGAGGAGGTTTTCTCGCGGCACGAGGCTCGCGGACATGGCCTGGGCCGTAGGCAGCTGCGCCGCCCGCGCGACGCCGTTCAGGCCGGAGAAGACAACGATCATCCACACCTCCAGCAGGCCGCTGACGGCCAGGAACAGCATGGCCAGGTTCTGGACGGTGTTGACGCCGTATGTCCAGGCCAGGATCGTTCGCCGGTCCATGCGGTCGGCCAGGACACCGACAATGGGCGGGATGAAGAAGAGCGGCGCCATGGCTGCGAAGGTCGCAGTCCCGACCAGCAACGAGGACTCCGTCTCGTCATAGATCAGGATGCCGCGCGTGACTATGAGGCCCCAGGCGCCTGCCTGGCCGAAGGCGTTGGCTATCCAGAGATTGCGGAAATCCGTGTACTGTAGGGCTGCGCCGAAGCGACCGAGGACGTTTTGTGCCAGTCTGCTCATCAGTTACGCGCCACTGCGAAAATCACCCGCCGCACGCAGCCCAACCGATTCCAACGGTGTTCCGTCAATCTACACCGGCTTCCCGGCGAACGCCAGCCTTCGGAATTGCACGGATGCGTCGGGTTTTTGCCGGAGAGAAAGAGCAGTAGGCTCACTCGTTGGGACAAACAACAGAGGTGAGCCTACATGCCGACCGTGGAAGCCACGATCACTCTGACTATACCGGAAGCAGGTCTCAGCCTGAGCGAGCTC
>DATMBD010000365.1:0-2154 GCA_035559355.1 Dehalococcoidia bacterium | reverse complement strand
GAAGCGTTCGAAGTAGGCACGGGCCGTCGACACCTGGGTCTGCTGGAGCATGACCTCGGAGATCCAGACCCGATACGGCGTGCGCTGTCGCTGCCAGGGAAGGTCGCGGCGGCCGTGGCGCTTCGCCCAGGCGAGCAACGCTGGGGCAAGCCGGGCTGCGGTCTCGGACGGCGCCACCCCTAGACTCGTCAACTACTGGGGGTGGGTCCTTAGCCAGGCGATGTAGTCCGGTATGCCTTCCTCTACCGGATATCGGGGCGTGAAGCCGAACTCTTCGCGGAGACGGGTGAGGTCGAGATAGTTGTCCTTCGGGTTGCCGTTTGGGTTGGTGCCCGGGCGGAGCTCGATGCGGGCCTCCGGCGCCGCCCTCATGACCGCGTCGGCCAGTTCCTGCATCTCGAAGGCGCGGCCGCCGCCGACGTTGTAGATGCGGTGCCGGGGCGCCTCGGCCAGATGGACAAGGGAAATCGCTTCGGCGCAGTCCTTAACGTAAGTGAAATCGCCCGTGTCGGCCGCGTAGGGAGGGCCTGCCGGGCCGTAATCGGGCAGGGCGCCCTTGACGGCCGCGTGACAAAGGCGGCTGGGGAGATTGGCCATCGAATAGTACATGGGGCCGTAGACCTGACGGGGGCGGATGGTTACGGTGCTGAGGCCGATCCGGTCCGCATAATGCAGCAGGAGCACCTCTCCGGCCTTCTTGTACGCCTCGGTGGCGTTGCGCGACTCGAGCGGCAGGGGCGCGTCCTCGCGATACGGGCCTTCCTTGAGGCCGTTGTAAACCGTGGACGAGCCGACATAAGTGAAACGCCGGACGCCGGCGACGCGCGCCGCGACGAGCGCGTTCATGAGGCCCTGCAGGTTTACCGCGTAGTCCTGTTCCGGCGATGCCTGGCCAAGCCCGGGAGCGGCCGCGTGCACGATGCCGTTGACCTTGTGCTTCGCGGCCACGCTGATCACCTCGTGGGCGTTCGCCACGTCCACGCGCTCGGCGATGACGCGCTTGCCCAGCTCGTCTTGCCAGAACTCGGGCACTCTCCAGGACCGGTTCCAGGTGACGACCACATCTTCGCCGGCATCCAGCAGGCTCTTGACCACGTGCACGCCGATGAACCCCATGCCGCCGGTGACCAGAATCATTGCCGCAGACCTCCACTCGTTCCGCTGCAAGACTCTAGCCTGGCGTTGAGGGAAGGTTCAAATCTGCGCCGCGCTCGGCGCCATCCATCTTCGCACTATATTTGTTATGGCGAGTGCGGAAGCGTCCTGCGGCGACGTCAGACAGGCCTGCCTCCGGGAGAGCCGCCCGTGTGGTGCAGGTGACTCGTCAGGAGTTGAATGGCCTGGTACCAAAGCCGCCGCCCCCAAACATATAGGCCGGCGATGACTGCGTAAAACCCAAGCGCGGCGAAAACGCCGATGATCGTGCCAGAAGCGTCCGCCTCACCGGCGAGCGCGGACATGATGCCGCCCGTGCAAACGCCGGCAGCGAATAGGATCAACGACTTCACGTCCAAAGCTTCCGCCCTCGAACGTGTCATGGCTTACCGTTATGTCGATGAGGTCTTTTGGGGCACCCCCGCAAGCCGTGGCCCGCAGGCGCTGCCCCTAGCATAATCTGCGGCCGTTGGTGGTGGCGAGAGGCTTCGCCGCCTTGGCAGCCCTGGAATCGCGCATGCTAGACTTTTGGCGACGTCTGATCGAGTTGCAGAGGGCGGCGGTGCTCAAAGGGGACAAGCTCCTGAAAGTGATGATCGGGGTCGCAGCAGTACTCCTGCTGGCCACGGTCGGAATCGGAGCGTTCATCGCGGGCCGCGAAACGAAGTCGGAGCGCCGCCAGGTCGTCTCCGGCGAGCCAGGCCAATTCGACTATCGCGTCCTCAACGAGATCCGCGAGCTTTTGGATCGCTACTACGTCAGGCCGGACAACCTGGACGACAAGGCCCTCTTCGAAGGCGCCGTAAATGGGATGCTCGGCATCCTCAACGACACCGGCACCTTCTACGTCACGCCGGAGGACTTCCAAACCTCCACTACCCTGACTGGCCAGTTCGACGGCATTGGCGCGACCGTGTCTCAGCAAAACAACGAAATCGTCATCGTGGCGCCGATCAAGGGTACCCCGGCTGAGAAGGCGGGCCTGAAATCCGGCGACGT
>DATMBD010000364.1:0-4266 GCA_035559355.1 Dehalococcoidia bacterium | reverse complement strand
GTGCGTCCGGCGCAGAGAGCGCCTCCGCCGCCATAGGGATGCCCTGCAGCCACACCTGGGAGCCAGGGACGATCTCTGCCGGCCGCGGCGAGCCCCGCCTGCGCCGCCGCGACCGACGCCTCAGACGTTTGGCCGTCTCCGATGCCTGCGCTACAGCCTCCCGCGCCTCCTCGATCTCCTCGGCCGCGAAGGCGAGGCCACGCCTCTCCGCCAGACGCTGGACGCGGGCGAGGACATCGCGGGCCGCTTGCACCTCCGCCTCGAGCGCCGCCGCGCTCTCATCCAGACGGCGGGCCCGCTCCTCGTCGATGCCAGCGAGACGTTCCTCCACGCGCTTGCGCGCCTCTTCTGCGCGGCGTCGCGCTTCCTCTTCCGCTTCCCGCGCCGCCACGGCCGCCGCGCGTTCCGAATGCAGCTCGGCGAGCAGCGAGTCCAGCGCGGCCTCTTCGGGGCGCAGGGCGGCCTGGGCGTCGCGAAGGACCTCCTCCGGAAGGCCAAGCCGGGCGGCGATGGCGAGGGCATTGCTGCGGCCGGGCACGCCCATGACGATGCGATACGTTGGCGCCAGGCTCACGGGGTCGAACTCCACGGCGGCGTTGACCATCCCGGGCGTGGAGTGCGCGAAGAGCTTCAGCTCGCCGTGATGCGTGGTGGCAAGGGTCAGGCAGCCGCGTTCGAGCAGGTAGCGCAGGATAGCGCGGGCCAGGGCAGCGCCCTCCGTGGGGTCGGTGCCGGCAGCCAGCTCGTCCAGGAGGACCAGCGAGCGAGGCCCCGCCCGCTGCAGGAGAGCGATGATGTTCTTCATGTGGCCGCTGAAGGTCGACAGCGACTGCTCGATGCTCTGCTCGTCGCCGATGTCCGCCAGGACCTCCTCGAACACCGGCAGACGCGTGCCGGGGGCCGCGGGCACGGGCAGGCCGGCTTGCGCCATCAGGCAGAGGAGGCCCACGGTCTTGAGGGCAACGGTCTTGCCTCCCGTGTTCGGTCCCGTGATCAGGAGGACACGGTCATCGCCGCCGACCCGCAGGGATATCGGCACGGGCGCCGCCAGAAGAGGGTGGCGCGCTTCCACGAGGTCGAGGACAGCCGGCGCTTCCATCAGCCAGGCGGCAGGCTCGGTCTGGGGAGCGGCGCCTGGCAACGGCGCGGACAGCTCTTCCGCCAGCCGCGCGGCCGCGAGAACGAGATCGATCTCGGCCAGGCATTCCACATTGGCCGCGATTGCGTCGGCGGCGCCGCCGACGATGCCGCTGAGCCGCCGCAAGATGCGCTCCACCTCTCGCGCCTCTTCGATTTGCAGTTCCCGCCACTGGTTGGCGAGCTCCACCACAGCCAGCGGCTCGATGAATACGGTCGCGCCGCTGGCGGAGACGTCATGGACGATGCCGCGGACTTCGCCGCGGAACTCCGCCCGGATCGGCACGACGTAGCGGCCGTCGCGCAGAGTGACGATGGGCTCCTGGGCCGCCTGGCGCCCGTGGGCGGACGACAGGAACTCCTGCAGCTTCGCCTGGAGGCGATCGTGTGCGATCTTGATGTCCCGGCGGATGAGCCCCAGCGCTGGGCTCGCCCCATCGACCACGTCGCCGCGAGGGTCCAGCGCCCGGCCGATCTCTTCCACGACCTCGCGCCGCTCCGCTAGCCGGGCCCCCAAGGCGCCGAGGTGTGGCAGCGACTGCGAGAGCCTGCTCAGCGCGGACCGCGCCTGGTGGGCGACGCGCTGCGTCGCGGCCACGGCCAGCAGCTCCTGGCCGTCGAGGACGCCGCCCAGGGCTGCTTTCTCGAGGGCCGGGCGCACGTCGACAGCCCCGGCGAGGCTCAATGGGGCGCGCATCTCCCGCAACCGGACGGCGTCGAGGAGCAGGCCCTGGCGCCTCAGCACCTCGCGCCTATCGGGTGAGGGCCGAAGCGCAAAGGCGAGGTCACGGCCGGCTGAGAACGAGGTCAAGCCCGCCAGGCGGGCGAGGACCTTGTCGAACTCGAGGACGCGGAGCGCGTGCTCATCCATCGCCTGAATTGTAGCCGGGAGGTAGCGTCTCACCCGACATCGCCGGCGGCTGGGGAGTACCCTGAAGACAGGTCCTGCCCGAAACTCGACGGGCGTGCCTTCCTTTGGGCGATAACTCCGCGGTCGAGAACCGGCCTCCCGTCAGGCAGGCGTCGGCGTGGGCGGCTTCTCCCGGCCGGCAGGGACGTTCGAATGACAAGCGCCTTCTTGCTCGCGGGCCTGATCCTGGCCTTCGCAAGCTTCATGCTCATCGGGGGCACGGCTGGGATCGTCATAGCCCTCTGCATCGTCGTATCGGCCTTGCTGCTCGCTTGGGTGAGCCGGGCTTGAGGTGCCAGGCGCGCGCTCGTATCTGGACGCTTCCGCCCCCGAAGTGCAACTATGGCGAAGCAGCCTGCGATCGGCCTCGAGCGACCGGGAGGGACAGCATGACGAGCCTGATTGGGAGCGGCGCCGCCGAGACGGTCGACGTCGGCGGCACAGCCCTATACGTCCTGCGCGGCGGTCAAGGCAACCCGGCCCTGGTGCTCCATGGCATGGAAGGGCCGGAGGGCTGGCTGGCCTTCCACGATCGGCTCTCGTCCCGGCGCACCGTTTACGCCCCCTCCCATCCTGGCTTCGCGGAGACGCCGCGTCCGGAATGGATGGAGAGCATCACCCATCAGGCGCTCTTCTACAACTGGTTCCTGCAGGAGAAGCGGCTGAGCGATGTCGACCTCATCGGCTTCGGCATCGGCGGCTGGATCGCCGCCGAGATGGCGACGATGTGCACTCACGCCCTCAGGCGCCTCGTGCTCGTTGGCGCGGCCGGCATCCGCCCGCAGGAAGCCGAGGTGCCCGATATCTTCATCCGTCCCTGGCGCGAAGTGGTGGAGAGCTGCGTAGCCAATCCGGACGCGGCCGACGAGTTCCAGCGCATCTACAGCGCCGACCCGGTCGTCGACTTCGGCGGCCGCCGCGAGGCCGGCCGTTCCATGACGATGCGCATGTGCTACCGTCCCTACATGTACAATCCGGCGCTCCCATCTCTCCTGCCGCGCATCCGTGTCCCAACGCTCGTCGTTTGGGGGGCCCAGGACCGGATCATGCCCCTCGAATGCGGACAGGCCTACCAGCAGTCGATCCCCGGCGCCCGCCTCCAGGTGCTGGACGGGTGCGGCCACTGGCCCCACTTCGAAAAGCCCCGCGAGCTGGCGGACCTCATCCTCGAGTTCACGGAAGGCTGAGGGAGGCTCGAAGACAGAAGGGGCCGCGCGGCGTTGAAACGATCTGCAGGAGGCGCCGGCCTCCTGCCGGTGGCGAAGTTGACAGGCTTCGGGAATCGACGGTGTCCCTGCGAGGAGGACCGCCATGGAAAAGACGCAGTACTACTACTTCACCGAACAGCCGTACATCGGCTACGACCCCGCAGTTCAGGAGCAGCACCCGTCCCTGCGTCTGACGCTCCCGAATAAGCTCTTCGACCCCGTCCTCGGCAGCGAGCTCTACAACCGCTATCACGCCGAGTACGAGGTCGCCGACCAGGTCGGCTTCGACGGGATCATGATCAACGAGCACCATACGGCGCCGTTCTGCATGCAGGCCTCGATCAACATCACGGGGGCCGTCCTCGCCAAAATCACGGACCGCGTCAAGATCGTCATGCTCGGCAACCCCTTGCCCATCGTCGATAACCCTCTGCGCCTGGCCGAGGAGTTGGCGATGATCGACATGATCTCGCGCGGGAGGCTGGTCTCGGGATTCGTCCGCGGCGGCGGCGTCGAGAGCCTGGCGAACAACGTCAACCCGGTTTACAACCGGGAGCGCTTCGAGGAGGCGCACGACCTGATCCTGGCCGCCTGGACGCGACCTGGCCCCTTCTCCTGGTACGGCAAGCACTTCCAGTATCGCGTCGTCAACCCCTGGGCCCTGCCCCTGCAAAAGCCCCACCCGCCGATCATGGTGCCGGGCACCGCGAGCCCGGAGACCGTCGTCTGGGCGGCGAAGCACCGCTACCCGTACGTGGTCCTCGGCTCCTCCCTGGAGCAGACGCAGGAGCTCATCGCCATCTACCGCGAGACGGCGCAGCAGGAGGGCTACGAGATGGGCCGCGAGCACGTCGGCTACCTGATCCGCGTCTTCGTCGCCGATACCGAAGAAAAGGCTCAGGAGCTGGGCTACAACTTCTTCTGGCAGAAGGGCGCCCTCACGAAGCAGATCAGGGAGTGGCTGGCGCCGCCCGGCTACGCAAGCATCGACTTCGCCGGCGTGCGCCGCAC
>DATMBD010000363.1:0-6192 GCA_035559355.1 Dehalococcoidia bacterium | reverse complement strand
TTCCTGGAGCGGACCTGGCAGTTCGTCAACCGCAACCGCGCCCGCATCTTCGAGCAGCACAAACGCCTCGGCATCTCCGCCGACTGGACGCGCGAGCGCTTCACCATGGACCCGGGCCCGGCGAGGGCCGTGCGCAAAATCTTCGTCGCTCTCTACGACAAGGGGCTCATCTACCGCGGCAACCGCCTCATTAACTGGTGCCCCGGCTGCCGCAGCGCCCTCAGCGACCTCGAGGTCGACCATGAGGACGTCGATTCGTTCCTCTGGTACGTTCGCTATCCCCTCCTGGACGACGAAGGCCGCGATACCAACGAATACGTGACGATTGCCACGACGCGGCCGGAGACGATCGTCGCGGACACGGCCGTGGCCGTGCACCCCCAAGACAGCCGCTACCGGGCCCTCGTGGGCAGGCGCGTGCGCGTTCCCGCGGTCGACCGGCCGGTGCCCGTGATCCCGGACGAGGCCATCGACCCCGAGTTCGGTACCGGCGCCCTCAAGGTGACGCCCGGCCACGATCCCGTCGACTTCGAGATCGGCGAGCGCCACGGCTTGGAGACGATAAACGCCATCAACATCGACGGGACGATGACCGAGGAAGCCGGCCCCTACGCGGCCATGGACCGCTTCGAGGCGCGCAAGGCGATCGTCGCAGACCTCAAGGCTCAGGGGTTGCTCGTCAAGGAAGAGCCGTACCGCCACGCCGTCGGCCACTGCGACCGCTGCGGCAGCGTCGTCGAGCCGTTGATGAGCGAGCAGTGGTTCGTGGCCATGACCAAGGTCTACGGCACCGGCCGCAACGGGCCACGTTCCCTCGCTGGAGACGCGCTGAAGGCGGTGATCGAAGGTTGGGTGGGGCCGGACGGCGTCCGCAAGCAGATCAAGATGGTGCCGGAGAGGCACACCAAGGTCTACCAGAACTGGCTCGAGAACATCCGCGATTGGTGCATCTCCCGCCAGCTGTGGTGGGGCCACCGCATACCCGTTTGGTACTGCGGCTCCTGCGCCAGGATGACCGTGGCCATGGAGGACCCCGAACGCTGCGCGCACTGCGGCTCTGGCCACATCCGTCAGGACGAGGACACGCTCGATACGTGGTTCTCTTCGGCGCTGTGGCCGTTTTCGACGCTCGGCTGGCCGGACGACACCGAGGACCTGCGCTACTTCTACCCGACCTCGGTGATGGAGACGGGCTACGACATCATTTTCCTCTGGGTGGCCCGGATGATCATGATGGGCCTCTTCGCCATGGACGAGATCCCGTTCGAGTGGGTCTACTTCCACGGCACCGTCCGCGACGATCAGGGCCAGCGCATGAGCAAATCCAAGGGGAACGGAGTCGACCCGGAGGTGCTCATCGACCGCTACGGCGCCGACGCGCTGCGGTTCAAGCTGGTGACGGCGGGCGGCACAGGCAACGACCAGAGGCTGGAGGAGCCGCGCATGGAGGCGGCCCGGAACTTCGCCAACAAGCTCTGGAACGCCTCCCGTTTTGTCCTCTCCCAGCTGGGGCCAGGCCAGGTCGTCGAGGCGCCCGACCCGTCCAACCGGGAGTCGATGCCGGCCGAAGACCGCTGGATCCTCTCGCGCCTGGAGCGTCTGACTGAGAGCTCGCTGCGGCTCATGGAGCGCTTCGAGCTGGGCGAGGCCGGCCGGGAGATGGAGGAGTTCCTCTGGGACGAGTTCTGCGACTGGTATCTCGAGATCGCCAAGATCCGGCTGCGGCAGGGGGACGAGGCTTCGCCTCTGCCGGTCCTCGTCCATACCCTGGCCGCGTGCCTGCGGCTGCTGCACCCCTACATGCCCTACGTGACCGAGGAAATCTGGTCCGGCAGCGGCGATCTGCGCTCGCACATCCCGGGGGGCGACGGCCTCCTAATCGAGACGCCCTACCCCGAGGCGACGGCGGTGTGGCGAGACGAAGCCGCGGAGCGGGAGATGGGGCTGGTTCTGGAGATCGTGCGGGCGGTGCGCAATGTCCGCCGCGAGCGCGGCATCGACGCCGGCCGATGGCTGGAGACGTATGTCGTGGCGGACGCGGCCCTGACCAAGCACGCGCCGGCTATCGAGGCGCTGGCGCGGGCGCGGCCGCTGCGCATAGTCCCCAGCCGCGAGGACGCGCCATCGGAGTCCGTCGCGACGGCCGTTCTCGCCGATGCGCAGGTCGTGGTGCCGCTAGCGGGTCTGTTCGACGTCAACGCCGAGCGCGCCAAGCTCGCGAAAGAACGCGACCAGGCGCAGGCGCAGGTCCGGTCGCTGGAGGCGCAGCTAGCCAACCAGAAGTTCCTGACGTCGGCGCCCGAGAAGGTCGTCCGCGACCGCCGCGAGCAACTGGAAGCAGCCCGTTCGAAGCTGGCCGGCATCGAAGCGCGCCTGGCGGAACTGGCCTAGCAGCGAAAGCGCCCGTCAGCGCCGCCGAGGCTGCCGCGCGTGATATAAGAAAAGACCGGCGCGTCGCGCTGTCTGGAGCGGAGGATCCTAGATGCTGAGCAAAGAAGACAACGAAGTCCTGTGCCGGGTCGGCCCCGGGACGCCCATGGGCGAATTCATGCGCCAATACTGGATCCCGGCGGTGCGCTCGGACGAGCTGCCTGCGCCGGACTGCCCTCCGGTGCGGATCAAGCTCCTCTGCGAGGAACTGATCGCCTTCCGGAGCACCTCCGGCGCCGTTGGGCTGGTGCAGAACGCCTGCCCGCATCGCGGCGCGTCCTTGTTCTTCGGCCGCAATGAGGAGGACGGCCTCCGCTGCGTCTATCATGGCTGGAAGTTCGACGTGCAAGGGCGCTGCGTCGACATGCCTTCGGAGCCGGCGGAGAGCAACTTCAAAGCCAAGGTACGCGCAAAGGCCTACCCGACGCGGGAGCGGGGCGGCATCGTCTGGGCGTACATGGGGCCGCGGGAGGTGCCCCCGCCCCTGCCGGACCTCGAAGCGAACATGCTGCCCGAGGGCGAGTACGCCACCTACAACCTCTACCTGCAGACGAACTTCATGCAGAACTGGGAAGGCGAAATGGACACCGTCCACGCTGCCTTCCTCCACGGCTCTTTCACGCCCCGCAAGGACCTGGAACCGGGGACGGCAGCCTGGTACGTGGAGCAAAACAAGGCGCCGCGCTTCAGCGTCATCGATACGGACATCGGCACGTCCTACGGAGCCTACCGGCCCGCGGGCGACGACGCCTACTACTGGCGCATCGCCCATCAACTTTTCCCCTTCTACGCCATGATCCCCACGGGCACGCTCGGCCTGAATATCTTCTGGCGCGCGTACGTGCCCATGGACGACGAGCACACGCTCATGTGGACGCAGGTCGGTGGGCGTGAAGGCGACCGCCGCATCACCTGGATACCGAACGGAACCGGCTGGTACGAACGTTTTCGCATCACTCAGGGCCCCGAGAACGACTTCCTTATCGACCGCGAAGTGCAGAAGTCCGGCGCCAGCTACACGGGCATCCCCGGCGGCGCCCGGCCTCAGGACATGGCCATGACCTGGAGCATGGGCCCGATCTATGACCGCTCCCGCGAGCACCTCGGAACCACGGACCAGCTCATCATCCGCACGCGGCGGCGGTTGCTGGCGGCGGCGCGCGCCCTGCACGACCGCGGCGAGATACCGCCCGGCGTCGACAATCCTGAGCTGTACCGCCAGCGCTCGGGAGGCGTCATCCTGCCGCGCAGCGTTGACTGGTGGGAGGCCACGAAGGAGCTGCGCAAGGCGTTCGTCAAGCACGAGGGCTTGCAACCCCTCGTCGGCGTGTAGCAGCGGGGGCTAGATGAGGCGTGGCGTCTCCGAGCTGCCTTCCTATGGCAGCGAGCTCCGCCGCGGGCTGAAATTGCGTCGGCGGAGTCGAGTTTGATAGGCTGATGAAGCTCCGAGCGATCCTGCTCGCGGCTCAAACGCGAGCGGCAGCGCGACTGCGCCGAGGTGGTGGAACAGGTAGACACGCGGTCTTGAGGGGGCCGTGCCTTCGGGCGTAAGGGTTCAAATCCCTTCCTCGGCACCAAGAATCAGGGCGACGTGGCCAAGTGGCAAGGCAGGGGTCTGCAAAACCCCGATCGGCGGTTCGAATCCGCCCGTCGCCTCCAGATTTTCAGATGCGGAAGCGGCCCGATCAGGCCGCTTCTTAATGGATTTCGGCCCGGGTGACAGCAAAACTGACAGCAAAACTCCGGTCAAAAGAGGGAAGGCCTATCGCGCCAGGACCTCGTCCATCCGTGCGGCTGCTTCCCGTTGGAGCGGGGGCAGCACGTGGCTGTACGTGTTCATCGTCAGGCCGATCTGGCTGTGACCCAGCGTCTCCATCACGACTCGAGGATGCACGCCCTGCGCCAGTAGCAGCGACGCACAGCTGTGACGGAGGTCGTGGAATCGCTGGCGGCGCAACCCCGCTTTCGCCAGGAGCTGCTGGAAGGTTCGCGTGACGTGGGTACCCTGGAGGGGCCGGCCGGTCGCCGTCGTGAAGACCAGGCCCCAGTCGTTCTCCCAAATCGAACCGGCCATCAATCGCTCTTCCATCTGACGCGCTCGGTGTCTCCGCAGGGCCTCGACGGCTGCTGACGGCAACGCGATCGTGCGCCGGCTGCGAGCCGTCTTGGGCTCGACGAGCTGGAACTCCCCGTCTATCCTTTGCAGCGCTTTCCTCACCGTCAGAGTACCCGCATCTAGGTCGATGTCGTCCCAGCGGAGCCCCAGCGCTTCTCCCTGGCGTAAACCCACCGCCAGGGCCACCGAGAACAGGGATCCGAGCCTATGAGTCGCCACGGCTTCGAGCAGCTGACGGGCTTCGGCGGGGCTCAAGGGTTGAATATCGCGATGCGGCACGCGCGGGCCATCGACCAGAGTCGCAACGTTTCGCCCTACCAGGCCCCACTTCACTGCATCGTTCAGCGCGGCGCGCACGAGCGCCCTCAGATGCTGTACTGTCTGGGGCGCGAGACCTGCCATGCGCTTCTCGTTGAAAAACGCCTCTAGCTTCTGCGGTGTCAGCTTCACCAGGGGCTGCTTGCCAAGGCTGGGCAGGATGTGCGTTCGAACCTTACCCTCGTAACCTCTGAAGGTAGATGGCCTGACGCTTGGCCTGACAGTATCTGACAGCCAGCCGTTCAAGAATTGGCCAAGTGTCAAACGCTCGCTGGCTGGCGGAGTGAGGCCGTTGTTGAGCCCCGCGGCCCCGGAAGCAAGCTTGGCTTGGACTTCCGCACGCGTGCGCCCATAGTAATACTTTCGCTTTCCGCCTCCTATTGTCAGGACGGCCGTCCAGCGGCCGTCCTTTCGCCTGTAAATGCTGCCCTCGTTATGGCCTCGCCGCTTGCGGATAGGAGTCGCCGACCTCTCGTTCATGTCTGGCATCCTTTTTGGTTCTGCTTCGGTTTCATCTCTCCAGTGTAAGGGCCTCGAGCAAATCCACTCCCTCAGCTTCAGCCACCTTCGCCTTTACGAACTCCTCCAACGCCAAGACAGGGATGCGGCGAGACCTCCCAATCTTCACTGAAAGGACTTCACCCTCCAGCATAAGGCGGTACAGCAGGCTCCGGCCGATCCCCAGGCGCCGTGCCGCCTCATTCACGGTAAGGAGGATCTCATCTCCCATGCTCTATTCTCGTCGATTCACTTGTTGCGGTCGTATTGCCGCCACCGAACGGTTCATGCACTACGCCCTCGAGAATCGCACCAGCTGACCCGTCCATGGGATTCCGGCGTTCGCCAGACGGGCGCGAGAGGCCCTACACGCCCAACGAGGGTGTCAACGGTGGTGAAAAAGTAGCCAGGGGATGCCTTGACCTCGTCGACAGCTGCCTCTGTCGCCCCGTATAGGATGCTCTCCCGAAGCGGCGAGCTCGTGACCAACAGAGTGGTGGGCCGGTTCGCCTCAGGGACTCCCGTCCGCGCCAAGGATGCGTAGTAGGCAGCGTACAGCCGGCGTTTCTCCACCAGGTCCGGTAGCTTCACTGTGCCGCGGTCCCACTCCAGGTAGACGCGGTGGAGCCTGCCGGCGAGGTGGATGTCGGCGGCGCCGTCCGGCCGCAGCCAGCGGGTCTCGCCGCCAATCTCGAAGCGCTCGGTCGCCTCGGAGGCGCTCAGCCAGCGCACGACCCGGGCGCCGTGCGCGCCGGCGTCGGCGATCAGGCGCACGAAGAAGCGGTTGACGCCGACAGTGTGCTCGAACTGGCGCAGGAGGGTTCGCAGGC
>DATMBD010000362.1:0-7246 GCA_035559355.1 Dehalococcoidia bacterium | reverse complement strand
CGCCGCGCCCTAACAATGAGAGCGCAGCCCCTTTGGCTGCGCTCTCATGCGCCTAGCTGGCCTTCGCCGCTTAGCGGGTCGCGCCGGCGGCCACCTTTTCGAAGGCCGGGATTACGCGGGCCGGGTTGTTGTGAATGATGTTCATTCGATCCTCGTCCGTGAGGAAGGTCAGCTCTTCCAGCGTGGGGATGACGTTGTCACCGCTGCGGCCCGTCCGCGGGTCCACGTGACGGCCGGAGCCCGGCGCCTCCGTCCCGAACAGCATCTGCGACACGCCCTTCTGCTTGATGCAGCACTCCAGGAACGTGGGCTCGTAGGCGCAGGTGTCGTAGAACATGTTCTTCGAGAGGTCGCGCTGGGGGTTGTGGGGGTCCGTGGGCGCGAACCGGCTGGGAGCGCCGCCGCAGTGGCAGACGATGACCTTGAGCTCCGGGAACTTGTCGAACACGTCGCTGTGGCCCATGAGCTGGGTGCACAGCCACTGCTCGATGAGGAAGCCGGTCTGGTAGTTCTGGGGAATCACGCCAATCCGCGGATCCAGGTTGTTGGTGCCGTGGACGATGATCGGCAGGTTGTCCCGCTGGCACTTCTCGTAGAGCGGATACCAGTACGGCTCATGCATGCCCGGCGTCTCGCGCTTCCCTGTCGGGTCCGGGGAAACGTAAACGGCGACGAAGCCCCATTCCTTCACGCAGCGATCGATCTCGTCCAGCATGTGGGAGGCGTCGGGCGCGTAGGAGTTCTGAGGCAGCTGGGCAGCGCCGAGGAAGCGGTCCGGGAAAAACTCGCACTGCTTGCCAATGGCGTCGTTGGTGAGACGGGTCCAGGACGGCAACAGGTGAGGCTGCATCCAGCCAAGCATCATGAACGGCCGCGGCCCGATGATCTGTACGTCGATGTTGCGCTCGTCCATGTAGTTGACGTGCTGGCGCTCGACGGTCTGCTTGAAGTTTTCGTCCTGAAGCGCCGGCGGGCGCCGGTCGTTCGGCTGCTGGAGGACGCTGCGCGCCGATGGCGTGTTCGACGCAAGCAGCAAGGCGAGTTGCGCTCTGTAGGTGTCCGGCGCGGTCACATGCCCGTGGACGTCGTAGACCTTTTGACCCTTGTACACTCCTGTCCTTCCTTTCTTGCCTTGCCGGGAGGCCCGGCCCCTGGCCGGCAGCCCGAATGCCTTGGTAGTCCGTGCGGGGATTGCCTGCTGGCCCGCAGGCAGCGCGTAGTTTATCACCGCATCGATTGCGAGACTACAGGCGAAACGCCGTCATCTGGGCGGCGTCGTCCTTTGGAAGAAGCCCTCAGTCCAGCTTCAAGAGCCTCCTAGCGTTGCCCTCGTAAATCTTCTGACGGTCTTCGATCGAGCAGGTGATGTTGTCGACCACGCGGATCGTCTCGCGGATGTAGCCGGAGCCGCCTTCCGGGTCGAAAGGCGCGTCGGAAGCGAAGAGGACGTGATCGGAGCCGAAGAAGGCGAGGCCGCATTCCGTCGCCGGGATCGAGCCGAAGAGGGCGGTATCGGCGTAGAACATGCGGAAGTAGTCGTAGGGGCGCTTCTTGAGCCTGCCCAGCGCGGCGAGGTCTTCCGGGTCATCGCTGCGAGAGCCCAGCTGGTCGAGGCCGGGGCCGGCGCGCATCTCGAAGTAGGGCAGCATGGCGCCCATGTGGTGGGTGATGATTTTGATGTTGGGCAGCTTGTCGAAAAGGCCGGAGAAGACGAGCCGCCCCATGAAGATGCTGGTCTCGTACGGCCAGCCGAACGCCCACCAGAGGTCATACTTGGAGCGGTTTTCGACTTTGTAATCGGCGAAGTCGGCGGAGCGGGTTGGGTGGACCCAGAGGGGCATGTCCAGCTCATGCATCTTCTGGAAGAGCGGGAAGAATTGCTCCTCATCCATGGGGTGGCCGTTGATGTTGGAGAAGATCTGAACGCCTTTGGCGCCCAGCGTCTTGACGGCCCGTTCCGCCTCCTCGATAGCGGCGTCGATGTTGTTGAGCGGCAGCGCCGCCACGAAGCCAGGGAAGCGGTCCTTATGCTTGGCACAGATCTCGGCCATGCTGTCGTTGGCCACGCGCGCCATTTCCGGAGCCTCGTCCGGCCCCCATACGGCCTCCACGGGCGGAAGATTTACGGAGAAGACCTGCTGGTAGTCGTCGCCGAAGGGCTCGATCTTCTTGAAGCGCGTGTCCAGGTCGTAGAGAAACGGAATATTACTGACGCGCTTCAGCATGTAAGCTCCGGGCGGCATTTTCGCGACCATGCGGTCGTAGTAGGGCTTGGGCAGGATGTGGTTGAAGATATCGATTTTCAATCTCTGCGCTCCTTCGGTCTCGTGCCGGGGTCCGTCGGCTACGGGCTTCCGGCCTGATTTCGCAACGGCTCCGATCTTACAGCGTCGCTTTAGCCTAAGAGCGACGCGGCGGCGGGATCAGCGCGCCAGGGCATCGTCGATGACGTCCACCTCGCCGAGGTCCGGCAGGTGGCCTCCGGTCTGGAAGAGGATCGGCCTCTCTTCCGCCAAGACGATGCCATCCCAGACTTCGGTAATCGGCAGCGTCTTGCCCGCGTAGCCAGCCACCGCCCAGAAGATTAGGACTTCGCGGTGAGCGTCCGAGCCTTCGCCCACGACGGCGCTGAACACGATGCCCAACCGTGCGCAGGAAACGTTTTGGGCGGGGGCGGCGCGCTGAGTGCAGGTGAAGGCAAATAGCCGCAGATCTCCCTTCCCCACCTCGTCTTGCGCGCGCACGTGCACGGAATCGACGAAGCGCTGGATACGCGCCCGGAACTCGTTCTCGGTAACGGCGGCGCCCTCCGAATAGCGGCGCCCCACGTTGTAACCGAACCGGCCCTCGGAAGGCGCCGCGCCGTTGCACAACGGGAAGGGCCCGCCCGAACCTTGCGGCCGCGGTCCGGGGCAGACGTGGAGAGTGGGCGCTGCCAGGTCGACGACGGCATCGACACGGCCCGCCTGGAGGGCTCGTTCGATCCCCTGCGCCAGGATGCACCCAGCTTCGCCCCAAGGGCAGTCCTGAATGGCGAGCACCGGCGTCTCCGAGAGGGGCGGCGTGGACGAGCCGGCGACATCGTCATCGCGCCGGAACCTGTCTTTCTGGGTGTAGGAGACGGCCGCGCCGACAAGCGCCAGCAGCAGAGCAACACCAAGCCACAAAGCGGCGCGTCCCAACAGTAACGACTCCAGCCGTCATTTTAGGTTGAAGGGCGGCCTGCAATGGGCCCGACGTCGAGAGCCAGAGGCGGTCAAACAATGCGAACGACGCTCGCCATCGGGCGGTCTGCGGCCTGGGGTCGGCGCGCTGGGAGCCGCGGAGCCAGCAAGCCAGCAGCTACGCGTCCTCAGTGTCCGTCAGGCTCCCACGATGTTCAGCAGAGCCTGGCGTTTCTCCACCTTGACCGCGTGAAGCGCCCGCTCCAGCGCGGCCGGCACTTCAGCGGGGTCCTCGACGCGCTCTCCGTAGCCGCCCGCCGCCTGGCAGACCATCTCGAAGTCCAGCGAGGGCGAGAGGTCGCTGAAGGGGAAGTTGTTCGTCTTCACGGACCAGCCTTCCGGATAGACGCTGCGCGTCGCGCCGGCCACGGCGTTCCAGCGCGAGTTGTTCCAGACGACGAAGAGCACTGGCAGGTTCATCTTTCGGGAGACCCAGTGGCCCGCCTCCGGCACGCCGAACATGTAGGAGCCATCGCCGATGCAGGCGATGACGGTCCGCTCCGGCGCCGCCAGCTTCGCTCCCAACGCAGCGCCGACGCCCCAGCCCAGCACGCCGGCCGTCGATACGCCGTAGTACTGCTTCGGGTCCGTGAACTCGAACTGGGACATGTCTACGCCCAGCTCGCTGATGATGGTGGTGTTCTCGTCCCGCACCTGCTCCATGCAGTAGGCCACCCAGCTCTTGTCCAAGGGCTGCTTGTCTTTCGCCGCCAGGGCACGCTCGCGGGTGGCCTGGCGAACCCTCTCGTGGTTGGCGGTCCAGCGCTCACCGCGTTCGGCAATCGCTGCCTTGTCGAGCGGCTCCTTCTCGAGGGCCGCGATGAGGGCGTCGAGGGTGTAGCGCGGCACGCCGCTCAGGTTGACGTGGACTGGGAAGCTGCGCAGCGGGAAGTTCGTGAACAGCGGGTCGACGCCGATGCCCACGACGGTCGCGTTCTCGTTGGGACCGGCGGTCATGGAGGGCATCCAGGGCACGTCCTGCTCGAAGACGAGGACGACGTCCGCCTCGCCCAGGGCCGGCCCGGCCATGCCACCCTGATGCATCGGGTGCGTGACCGGGAAGTTCATGTAGGTGCCGCTGGCGAAGACAGGCAGGTTGAGCATCTCCGCGAGGCGCACGAGCCGCGGCACCGCCTCCGGGTCGCGCCCGAGGGCGGCGGCGATGGCGATGGGGTTCTTCGACCGCGCCAGCAGGCGGGCGACCTCGCGCACGGCGTCCGGGTTGGCCATCGGGATGTTCGGCTGCATCCGCGGCCGCTCCGAGTACGCGAAGCTCTCGCGCTCCTCGGCAAGCACCTCGCGCGGCAGGCTGAGGTAGACCGGCCCCTGCGGCTCCGACTGCGTAATCGCCAGCGCGCGGTCGACCACCCCTTCGAGGTCGACTCCAGGGCGGAGCTCGTAGTCCCACTTCACCCACTCGCGCACCATCGAGCCCTGGTCGCGCGATTCCTGGGCCCAGTGGATGCCGCCGTTGCGAGAGCCCTTCATGCCGCTCTCCGTGATCGGCGTGCGGCCGGCGGAGAAGAGCATGGGGACGTTGTTGCTGCGGGCGTTGATCAGGCCGCCGGTGGCGTTGGCGGTGCCGGGGATGGTGTGCACCATGACCACCTGGGGCTTCCGCGTGACCATGGCGTAGCCGGCAGCCATGGCCATGGCGGTGATCTCATGAGGGACCGTGACCGGCTTCGGGACGGGCAGCTCCTGCTCCAAGCGCTTGGCGTAGGCATCGACTATGGGGCCGAAATCCGTGCCGCCGTTACCGAAGAAATAGTCCACGCCCCGCGCGGCCAAAAGCTCGATGTAGGCCTCCGCCGTGGACTCGACCGCAACCTGCTTCATTGTCCGGCTCCTCTCTATGCGCCTCGGACGGTTTCGTGATGGTCATTCTACGATCGGCTAAGCGGCGCGCCTAGCGAGTCGCCACCGCTCACATCGCTGTGAAGCGCGCCGGCGAAGCTCGCTGCGACTCTAAGCCACAGCCCGGCTGGCTGTGGAATTCATCCCGAAGGCCTGCTGCGGACGCCCTGCTAGTCCTCGACCGTCTGGGGCCGGACGACGACGCGGGAATCTGGCCCCGGCGTCTTGTACGGGTACGGGATCACGATCCCTTCCTCGTCGAAGGCCTTCTTCAGCCTGCGCCGCATCTCGCCCATCACCGTCCACTGCTCGATGGGCAGGGTGTCTCCCAGAACCTTCACCTCAATCGCCGTATCCGTGAAGTTGTCGACGCGCAAGGCGTGCGGCGGGTCCTTGATCATCGCCGAGAACGCCGGGTCCGCCGCCAGCTCCTTGCCCACGCGGTTGATAACCTCGAACACCTTGTCGATGTCGGAGTCGTAGGCGACTCGGACGTTGAAATTGACGCGGGAATAGCCCTTGGTGAGGTTGCTGGTCGTGCCGATCTGGCTGTGGGGGATGAAATGGACGGTGCCGTCCAGGTCGCGGAGGACTGTGCGGCGCAAGTTGATATCCTCCACGAGGCCGCTGATCCCGCCGATGCTGACGACATCGTTCTTGCCGTACTGATTCTCCACCAGGATGAAGACGCCGTTGATCACGTCGCGGACCAGGTTTTGCGCCCCGAAGCCGACGGCGAGCCCTGCGAGGCCGAGGCCGGCGATCATCGGCCCGGCGTTGATGCCAAACTCCGGTAGCAGGGTGACGATGACGACGATCGCAACGGCGACCACGGCCGTGCGATAGATGACGTGCGACAGCGTCTCGATCCGCTTCGTGACCTCGATTTCGGGCTCGGAGGCCATCTGCTCGCGCACGGCCACCCGGATGAGCGGGTTCAGCAAACCCTGAAGCAAGCGGATGCCGATGAAGGCGATGGCGAGGACGATGACGACGCGGCCAGCGGTCTCGACCGCGTCCTCGGCGAAAGCATCGAAGTCGAAGGTCAGAAGGAAGCTGACGACGTAGACGGCATGCCTCCCTTCACGGATTTCGCCCCGATTATAAGGACGCCTGCCGGGGTCCTTGCGAGGCGGCGGACCATTATTGTTATTGTTGACGAACTTAGTTAACATTGAGGTAAGCATGAAAATCTCGATGAAGGGGGATTACGGCGTCCGCGCCCTGGTGGAGCTTGCCCACCGCTACGGCGAGGGGCCGGTGCAGAGTTCGACCATCGCCAGCCGCCAGGCGATCCCCGAGCCTTACCTCGACCAGCTTCTCACCTCGCTTCGCCGCGCCGGCTTTATCCGCAGCGTCCGTGGCCCCCAGGGTGGTCACGCCCTGATCCGCGACCCCCGGGATCTCCGGCTCAGCGAGGTCATCGGCGCCCTTGAGGGGTCGCTGGCGCCCATCGGCTGCCTTGACGACCCTAATGGATGCCAGAAGTCGACGACGTGCACGCTGAAGCCGGTCTGGCAGGCAATCGAGGAGGCTACGATCAGGGTCTTGGACAGCATCACCATCGCTGATCTCGCCGAAAGGGAGCGCGCCGGCAGCGTGGCGCGTTATTCGATCTAGATGCAGACAGGGACCGAATCTCGCATCGCCGACAGCGTCCTCGATCTCGTGGGCAACACGCCGATGCTGCGTTTGCAAAAGCTGCGGCCGCCCGGCTACGCCGAAATCCTGGGCAAGCTGGAATCGCTCAACCCCGCGGGCAGCGTCAAGGACCGCATCGCCCTTGCGATGATCGAGGACGCGGAGCGCCGCGGCGTCCTGAAGCCGGGAGGCACGATCGTGGAGCCGACCAGTGGCAACACTGGTATCGGCCTGGCCATGGTCGCGGCGGCAAAGGGCTACAAGCTGATTCTGACCATGCCGGACGACTACAGCGTGGAGCGGCGCAAGCTGGCGCAGCGTTTCGGCGCCCAGCTCATCTTGACGCCTGCCATCGAGGGCATGACGGGGGCCGTGTTCGCCGCCGAGGAGCTTTGCCAGAAGAACCCGGACTACTTTATGCCCCAGCAGTTCGATAACCCCGCCAACCCAGAGATCCATCGCAGAACGACGGCGGAGGAGATCCTGCGCGACACCCAGGGACGCCTGGACGCCTTCGTGGCGGG
>DATMBD010000361.1:0-2613 GCA_035559355.1 Dehalococcoidia bacterium | reverse complement strand
ACCTCGGCGCCGGCGCCGCGCAGGACGTCGGCCGCCGCGGGGCCGGCCGTATCTTCGCGCTCGCCGCGGGAAGCCTTGTCGCTGACGGTGAGGACGGCGGCCCGGAAGCTCATGGCGCCGCGATCTTAGCACCGGCCCCGCCCCGGTGGCCGGGCGCGGATACGACGCGGCGAATCCCAGGACATGCCTCCCGGAAAAGCGGCAGGCGGTTAGCGGCCAGATTCAGGCCGTGGAGAAACTCTCGCTTTTCTCGCCATAAGTATTGACAGCGTGTAAAGCGATGGTAGTATGTGGGAGCTTGTGGGAAGTAATGGCAGAAGTGGGGTGCTTCTGGCCGCTTCCATGGGGAGACGGGGCCCTGGCGAATGCTCTTTCTCGGCAAGCACGACTACTCGATGGATGAGCGCGGGCGGGTGCCGATGCCCCCGAAGTTCAGAGAGGCGCTGATGCAGGGAATCATTCTCACCCAGGGAACGCCCGATGCTTGCGTTCGCGCCTACCCCACGGACGTCTTCGAGCAGCAGGCATCGCTCTACATGAGTGACCCGGTCACTACGCGCGCGGGCCGCGTGCGAAGACGCGCCTTCTTCAGCGGCGCCTACCACGCGGAGCTGGACCGCCAGGGGCGCGTCCTCATCCCGCCGGTCCTGCGCCAATTCGCGAACCTGGAGGGCCAGGTCGTGGTCGTGGGCACGGGTGAAGGCATCGAAATTTGGAACGCGAACGACTTCGAAGCGGCGCTCGCCGCCGAGGAGCCGGCCTATCGTCAGAGCCTGGACTCGGAATGATGGTGGTCATGGACGCCCCCGTTCGCCACGAGCCGGTCATGCTGCGAGAGGTCCTCGCGGCGCTGGACGTGCGCCCTGGGGGCCGCTACGTAGACTGCACGATCAACGGCGCCGGCCACGCCGAAGCCGTCCTCGAGGCAGCTTCGCCGGGGGGCGCTCTCCTCGGCATCGACGCGGACCCGGAGGCGGTGGCCATGGCGCGGCGGCGGTTGGAGCGCTTCGGCCCTGCCGTGGCGGTCGTCGAAGGCAACTTTCGCGACGTGGATCGCATCTGCCGCGAGCGCGGTTTCTATCCCGTGAATGGCATCCTCTTCGACCTGGGGCTTTCGTCTCACCAGCTGGCCGCGCCGCGCGGCTTCAGCTTCCGAGTGGAGGCGCCGCTGGACATGCGCTTCGGTCCCGCTCCCGGGCCGACCGCTTCTTACTGGGTGAATGAGGCCGACGAAAAAGACCTAGCAGACATCATCTGGCGCTTTGGCGAAGAGCGAGAGAGCCGTCGCATTGCCCGCGCCATCGTTTCCCGCCGTCCCTTGGGGACGACGACCGAACTTGCCAAAGCCGTCGAGCAGGCCGTGGGCCGGAGGCCGGGAAGTCAAATCCACCCCGCCACCAAGACCTTCCAGGCCCTCCGCATCGCTGTCAACCAGGAACTAGCCAGCCTGGCGGAAGCGCTGCCTTGGGCTCTCGGCCTGCTCGGCTTTGGGTCCCGCCTGGTAGTGATTAGCTACCACTCGCTGGAGGACCGCATCGTCAAGCAGTTCATCGCCCGGGAGTCGCGGGACTGTTTGTGTCCGCCGTCGCAGCCGGTCTGCACTTGCGGCCACAAGGCCACGCTGCGGCCCGTGACCCGCGGCGCGATCACGCCTTCAAGAGAAGAAATCGCGGCCAACCCGCGCGCCCGCAGCGCCAAGCTGCGGGCCGCGGAACGTCTGGCCGCGTGAGGCCTGGCCGTGGCGACTCTCGACCGCCTCGGCCCCGCTCCCACTCCGTCCTTCCCGGCAAGGACGGCCTGGAGGCCCCGTCGCGCAATAGCCGTAGCCCTCATCTTGGCAACGGCTATTGCGCTTCTCCAGGTCGTCCAATCCAGCAGCGCCGCCAACACCGGCCAAAAGCTCCAGCAGCTGGAGGCGCGGCGGTCCGAGCTGAAGGCGCGCGTACACGAACTGGAGGCGGAGGTGGCTGCCCTCGCCTCGCTTGAGCGGACGGAGCGGGCGGCCCGCGAGCGGCTGGGCATGGTGCCGGCTCGCGACCAACAGTACATCGCCGTCGACGTGCCATCGCCGAGCGTCCCCCTGCTGCCGCGCCCTCTGCTCGAACCTACGCCCTTGCCTGATGACGAAAGCGAGCCGTGGTGGCGCGCCCTTTTGAAGGCGTTGCCTTAAGAAAGAAGAGCAGGAGACAGGGGAGGGCGCCGCCGGTCCCGCGCCGATAGACCCAGCGTCTTTCGCTCGTATCCGCGGGCCACGTATCCAAGGAGGCAGAGGATGAGCACGGCTCCGAAGACGGCGAACAAGGCAAGACGCTGCAGGCCCTTCCTCGCGACCGGCGCTAGCGCCATCCTCCCGCAGCCTCATTCGTTCTGCCCGCCGGTTTCTCGTAGATGACCCGTCTTACCTGGCGATTTCTCGCTCTCGTTCTCGTGCTCGTCCTGGCGACGGCGACGATCATCACGCGGTTGGTCTACGTGCAAGTCATCCACCACGAGCGCTACACCTTGGAAGCGCAGGAGGAGCACCTGGACAAGCGCCTCGTCCGGTCGACTCGCGGGTCGATCCTCGATCGAAACGGCTTTCCTCTGGCCACGTCGATCGACGTCTTCGACGTA
>DATMBD010000360.1:0-2399 GCA_035559355.1 Dehalococcoidia bacterium | reverse complement strand
CTTCTTTCGGGACGAATTCCTCGCGCAGCCTGGAGCCGCCGGTTGTGACAACGCCGGCGGTTTCGTAGAGGTCCTTGATTGCGAAGGGGATGCCGTGCAAGGGACCGCGTCGCTTGCCCGCGGCGATCTCGTCCGCGGCGGCGCGCGCCTCCTGCCTGGCCGAATCGAAGGTCCTGGTGATGTAGGCGTGCAGGCGCCCGTCGAGCGCCTCCGCGCGGGCGATGCAGGCGTCGGTGAGCTCCAAGGGGGAGACCTTGCGCTGCGCCACCAGTGCGGCCGCTTCGCCTATCGAGAGGTATACGAGGTCATCTCCGGCCACGGGGTCCTCCTTTCAGACGCAGCGATTCTACGCCTTGCTTGCGGCGTTCGCGGTCCGCGCTCGTATTCGATGCGCCGACGCTGGCGCTCGCGGCGGACGCGTAGCGACAGGAATGGCCGGGCCCGGGAAGCCTGGGGCTCGGGGCTCAAGAGCTGCGTCCGGCTTTAGCGCACGCCTGCGGCTTCCGGCTGCCGCTCCCGTTCCGGCTCCCCGTAGATCTCCGAAACGATCTCTACGAAAGCCTGGGCAACCGGCCCCAACGGCCGGCTCTTGCGGCTGATGAGCGCGATCTGGCGCGTCGGGTTCGGCATGTCGGCGATTTCGATGATTTTAAGGATGCCTGCGGCCAGCTCGCGCTCCAAGGCGATCTTGGGCAGCATGGCGATGCCCAGCCCTTCCTCGACCATCTTCTTGGTCGCCTCCATGGAGTCGAGCTCCATCTGGGTTCTGGGCACCACGCCGTGCTGGCGGAAGATGCCTTGCGCCAACGAGTAGTAGCTGGAGTTGCGGTCGAAGAAGATGAAGGGATGGTCGCCCAGCTGCTCGACCGTGACCGAGCCCGCGCCCGCGAGCTCGTGCTCGGCGTTCGCGACCAGAACGAGCTCGTCCTCGATCAGGCCTCGCGTCTCGATGTCCTGGTGGTAGACGGCCCGCACGAGGCCTACTTGAGCCTCGTCCTGGAGCATCATCTGTAGTACCTGCTCGGAACGGCCCGTCCGGACGGAGACCTCGATGCGCGGATAGCGCGCCCTGAACGTCTTCAGCAGGCCCGGCAGGATGTAAGTGCTCACCGTCGTCGCCGAGGCGAGGACGAGCGACCCCGACTGCAGATTCCGGAGCGATTCGATGGCGTCGCGGCCGGCGTTCAACGCCTGGAGGACGCGTTCGGCGTGAGGGAGGAAGCATTCGCCGACTTCCGTGAGGCGGATGCCCCGGCCGGAGCGCTCGAACAAGCGCTCGCCCAGATCACGTTCCAGCGATTGAATCCGCGCCGTGACCGAAGGCTGGGTCAGAAACAGCGCTTCCGCCGCGCGGCTAAAGCTTCGTTGATTGGCGACCTGTACGAAGGCCTCTAGTTGTCCAAGGTCCAATTCAAGGTTCCTCTCATAGAAGTTGCCTATATCGTAGCAGCCGGCGCCTGATTTCGGAAGCGTGGATCAGGCTTCCTCGGCCGACCGCACGCCGGGCTTGGCGACGCAGACCTCTCCCTCCGCCAGGACCGTTGCCTGGCAGGCCAGGCGCACGGGGCGGCCCAGGATCGCCTCCCCGCGCTCGGCGGCGAGCGTCTTGCGTTCGCTGCGTCCCATCGCCGCAAGCAACCCGCCTCCCGCCTCTACCTCACAAAGGCAGGTTGTGCAGACGCCTTGGCCGCCGCAGGTCGTCGGCCAGTAATACCCGAGCCGCTGGGCGGCCTCCATGATCGTTTCGCCCAAGCGCGCTTCGAGCACGATCCCTGCCGGCATGACGAGGATCTTGGTCACAATCCGAATGTAACAGATGGGCCCCTCGAAGTCAGAGGCTTTGCCGCTCGCCCGCCGTCCGGCTAAGCCCGGGACACGCGAGCTGAAAAGCCGGGAATCGGCCGACTTCGCCGCTTGAAGACTTCGTGGCATCTGTCCGAAGCCGAGCTCTGGATTCATCTTCGAAGCCGGGCTAGGAGATCTTCCTCAGGGACGGGAAGGCCAAGGCCAGGAGCAGAGTCAGTCCCAGGCAGATGGACGCCATGATCGTGAGGGCGTCCTGCGCCCCCATCGACTCCGCCAGGAAGCCGCCAAGCGTCGCGCCGAGGGGTACGAGGCCTCTGTCCAGGCTGAACAGGCTCAGCACGCGGCCGTGCAGTTCCGGCGGTGTGCGGTTGATGACGTACGTGTTGTTCAGGGCCATGAATGACGTCTGCATCGCCCCCGTGAGGAGAAGCGCCGGCGCCACCAGCAAGAGGGTGTCCGCGCGGGCGAAGACGAGCAGGGCCATGCAGAAGGCGGTGACCATGGCCAGCATGTAGAGGCCGCGGCGGCGCACGTTCCCTCCGATCGTGGCGACGACGAGCGATCCGAGCAGCGCCCCGAACCCCACGAGCGAA
>DATMBD010000359.1:0-5558 GCA_035559355.1 Dehalococcoidia bacterium | reverse complement strand
ACGCGGTCGTCGAGGGCGCGGTTGACCAGCTGCTCCAGGTGCGGCAGCGCCTTCGTCGCCTTCAGCTCTTCCAGCGCGTCGATGGCCGCCCGCTGCGTCCTCAGCCAAGGGTCGTCCAAGAGACGAACGAGGTGGTCGACGATGTCTTCTTTCTCGTGCTCGGCGGCCACGAGGCCCAGCTTGCCGAGCGCCGCGGCCGCTTGGCCGCGGGCATAGGGCGGCCCTCCATAGCGCGACCACTCCATGGCGATGGGCACGGCGCGCGTATCGCGGAGCGAGCCGAAGCCTTCGAACGCGGCGGCGCGAATGACGTCGTTCTGGGAGTCCTTGTCCAGGCTGCGCCTGAGCGCCTCGAACGCCGACGGCGATCGCGTCTTGCCCAGGGCGGCGGTTGCGGCGGCCTCTACGTAATAGCTCTCGTCGCCGCGCTCCACCACCCGGCCAAGCGTTTCGGCGGCGCGTTCGTCACGGAATTCGCCCAGAGCGCGGAGGACGGCGCGCCTGGCCTTCGGGTGGGAGACGCCCGCCGACGCGATCAGTTCCTCCATTGCCAGGTTGGAGCGGATGCTCCCCAGCGCCTTGGCCGCCTCCGCCTGGACGCCCCAGAACTTGTCTTCGCGCGCGGCCTTGCCCAAGGCGGCGATGGCGTCCTTGTCCGACTTCTTGCCCAGCGCCCGCGCCGCTTCCACGCGGCCGAGCACGTTATCGTCCTCGGCGAGTTGGGCGCGCAGCATCTCGCCGGGCCGCTCCAGCTCCAGCGTGTACAGGACCTCGCCGTCGAGGCGCACGAACTTGGGCTTTGCCGCCAGCGGCACGTAGAACGCCTGCTCCCGCTCGGTCATTTCGACGCGCGCCGAGCTCCAGGAGCCGTCCTCGAGCTTGAAGTCGAGCCGAAGGGGCAGCCGGAACACCTCCGCCACCTTGTCGCCCGTCTGCGTCTGCTTGAGGGACAGCTTCGCCATCTTCGTGGCGTCGTCCCAGGCGTAGCTGCCGCTGAGCTGAGGATGGCCGGCGCCGTAGACCCACTGGTCGAAGAACCAATCGAGGTTACGGCCCGTCGCCTCCTCGATGGCGCGCTGAAGGTCGGCCGTGATGACGTTGGTGCCGCGGCGGCTAGCGGCGTAATGGCGGATAGCCTTCCAGAATAGGTCCTCGCCCAGATAGACCCGCAGCATGTTCAGGACCACGCCGCCCTTCTCGTAGAGGTGGCGGTCGAAGAGGTCCATGGGCCGGTGGTAGACATTGGTAACTATCGGCCGGCGGTAGTTACCTGCCTCGCTCAGGTAGGAGTCCATCTCCATGCGCAGCGAGTACAGGAACTCGTCCCGTCCCTTGCTGTGCTCTTGATAGCAGAGCTCCATGAACGTGGCGAAACCCTCGTTCAGCCAGCCGTGCGACCAGTCGCGGCAGGTGAGTAGATCGCCGAACCATTGGTGGGCGATTTCGTGGGCGAGGAGGCCGTCGGAGTCGTTGTCCAGCCGGGCCCGCTTGTCCAGTAGCGCCATGTCGGTGAGCGTCGTCGCGCTGACGTTCTCCATGCCGCCGAAGATGAAGTCCTGCACGAACACCTGCGCGTATTTGGCGTACGGGTAGCGGATGCCGGTCTTTTCGGAGAACAACCGCATCATGTCGGGGGTGTTCTTGAAGACTTCCCGACCGTCCTCCTCGCGGCCCGGAGGCACGTAGTTCAGGATGGGGATGCCATCCCATTCGTCCCGCAGCTCGGAGAACTCGCCAGCCACGACGCTGGTGAGGTAGGTGACGTGCGGGATGTCCTGGCGCCAGTGGAACGTCCGTTGGCCTGGAGCCGGGCCGGACTCGACGCCCTGGAGCTCGCCGTTGGAGATGACGATGAACGGCTCGCGCACGCTGACGTGCAGCTCGCTCGTCGCCATTTCGTTGGGATAGTCGTAGCAGGGGAACCAGTGGCGGGAGTCCTCGTCTTCTCCCTGCGTCCAGGCCTCCAGGCGCTTGTGCGGGTAGGCCTCGTCCGGGCCGATGAAGTACAGCCCCCGCCGCGGGCTGCCCGAGAATTCGACGACGACGGTTTCCTCCTGCCCTGCGCGGCGAGGGCTGCCGAGGTCGATGCGCAGCCGGCCTTCGGACTGGCTGTGCGCCAGCGCCCTGCCGTCGGCGGCGCGGACGGCGTCGATCTGGAGCTCGACGGCGTCCAGTTCCAGCGAAGCGAGCCCGTCGTTGAGCGGGGCGAAGGTGTGGGCGACGCGGCCTCGGATCTGTTTGGCGTCGAGGTCGAGGGCGACGTCGAGGCGCACGTGTTTTATGTCGACTACGCGGTCGCGCGGATATTTCGGCTTGTCGCCGGGAAGCGGGAACGTTCCGTCCAGGGCGCCGCCGTGGCCGCGGCAACCCGCCAGCGATTCCTGTTCGTAGTTGGCTCCGCTCATCGTCTCCCCCTCGGGACGCAGACGCGCGTCACGTTACTCCCGTTAGCCGAAGGCCGGCAGAAAGCTACTCCACCAGGCGCTTGAGGACCTCGCGCAACCGGGGCGTCTCCCGCAGGGCCTGGCGCAGGCCCTCCAGCTCGGCCTCGCCGACTATGAGCGGCGAGCGCTGAAAAGCCCCGCGGTGGTTGTAGCTGCAGAACCGCACGCTGTAGCTGCCCGCGGCCGGCCCTTCCGTGTAGAGCATGAGCTGGATCGCCGGTTCGTGGTACTCGCCTTCGAAGGCGGCTTCCTCGACGATCTCGCCCCGGCCCCAGTGCATCTCGAACGGACGCGGAAGCTTGCGCGGCGGCGCCATGGTCACCCTCCCGTCTCGCTAGCCTTGCCCGATGCCGAGCACGTCCAAATCCTCGCGCATCCGTCGCCGGCCTGCCAGATCGCCCGCCTCCCCGATCCGTAGAACGCTCATGCAAAGTCGAGCGCCAAGAGGCCCTGCTACGACCGCTTCGGGATACCGGCCGCCTGCAGGATCGCCGGGATGCGGGACTCCCAGCCGATGGCCATGATGTGCACTCCCTGGCACAAGGGCTTGACGGCGGCGATTACCCTGCCGGCGATTTCCACCGACTTTGCGGCCTTGTCCGCCGCGGCGTCCAGCTCGGCGATGATCGGTTCGGGGACGGAGACGCCGGGGAGCGTGGCGTTGAGGCGGCGGGCCATGTCGCCCGACTTGAGGACGATGAACCCAGCCAGCACGGGCTTGCCGAAGGCCTTGGCGCGTTCCATGAACTTCGCGAACGCCTCCGGGTCGTAGACGGCCTGGGTCTGAAAGAACTCCGCCCCTTCGTCCACTTTCTCGCCCATGCGGGCGATCTCCTTGTCCAGGTCCGGAGCGCCGGGGTTTGCCACGGCGCCGATGCAGTACTGAGGCGAGCCCTTCAGCGCCTTGCCCATGAAATCCGCGCCGTTGTTCAACGCCTTGGCCGCGCGGAGCAAGGACAGCGTATCGAAGTCGAATACAGGCTTGGCGTCGGGATGGTCGCCGGCGCCGGGCGGATCGCCCCCCATACAGACGATCGTGTGCACGCCGAGGGCTGCGCCCGCCAGCAAGTCTCCCTGGATAGCGATGCGGTTGCGGTCGCGGCCGGTCACCTGGACGATGGGCTCAAAACCGTGGTCTATGAGCGCTTTCGCGGCGCCGAGAGGTGACATGGTCATGATGGCGCTGGCGGAGTCGGTAAGGTTGAAGGCGTCCACCCAGTCGCGCAGGGATTCGGCCTTGCGCAGGAGCTCGCCGAGGTCGGTCCCTTTCGGGGGGTTGAGCTCTGCGGTAACCAGGAACCGGCCGCTTTTCAAGGACTCGGCGAAGGTCGGCATGAATCCTCCTCAGTTCGCATCGGGGCGAAGGGCGGAGCGTGAAGGCAGGCCGCTCGGCCTCAGGATCATAAGCCAGGAACCTGGCTCCGAGGAACCATTGCTAGGGACTCTTTAGGTCGTCTGTCCTCATGACGGCAATCGGGGCATGGGGCTTTTGGCCCCTTAACCTTGCGCTTGCCTCTTGCCTCCTGCCCGCTGCCGCATGCTACATTGAGATCGCCTTCAGCGAGACGCTCCCGCCGGCGATGGGCGGGAGTTTTCTTCATGGAGACGTGGTGGGCGTCGCCTAGCGGTTAAGGCGCCAGGTTGTGGCCCTGGAGATCGAGGGTTCGAATCCCTCCGTCCACCCCACACTCTCACATGACGGCGGCCTCAAATGAACGAAAACCCGCCTAGCCCCGAGCCCCAGGCCGAACGACCCGATAGCGCAGAACCCGAAACGCTGGCGCCAGCCGACGACGGGAGCGCGCCCATCGCCAAGCCGAGCGGCATCGCCTCCCTGCCAGCGTGGCTGCCTTGGGCAGCGATCGCCGTCGTTCCTGCGCTCGTCGTTGGCATCCTCGTCTATGCGTTGACATCAGGCGGCGGGGACGGAGGCGGCGGGGGAGCCGTGGGCATCGTCGAGGGGCTTCTACGCCTCTCGCCGGACGAGAACACGAAGGTCGATTCGTTCAACGGGAAATTGCCCCCGGACTTCCCGGACGACTTTCCGATCTACCGCGGTTCCAAGGTGGTCGTATCGTTCGCGGTGCAGACCCAGCAGGGGACGAATTACTTCGCAATCCTGACGAACTCCAGGCCAACGCATGAGATCTTCGAGTTCTATCGCGAGGCCCTGGACAAGGACCCGTGGCAGCTCGAAATCGGCCGCTCAAGCGACGAGTTCACGGGGCTGAGGTTCTCGCGCCCCGACAACGCCGACGTTTCCGGCGACATCACCATCCATCACTCCAATCTGGACGGGACGACAGCCATCTTTCTGTCTTACGAGGACGTGTCCGCCACCCTCGCGCCCGGAAGCGCCGGCTCAACGTTTAGCCTCGGTCCCACGCGCCCGCTTCCCCCGGGCTTCCCCAAGGACGTACCCATCTACTCAGAAAAGGATTCCGTGATCTTGGATACGTACTTCGAACGGCAGCCGGGCGGCCAGGTATTCCTCGTCTCATTTCTGACGCGCGACAGCCAGGACGACGTCATCAAGTTCTACACGGACGAGTTCAAAGGCCGTGGCTGGACGACGCGGGACTCCACCTCGACCTCGAGCAGCAGCTTCGCCCAGAGCCTAGATTTCTCGGACGCCAACCAGTCGTTGCAGGGTTCCGTGACCGCGGACACGTTCGAGAACGACAGCGCTTACACGAAAGTGGACCTGCTGGTGCAGGTCACGGCAGCCCGCCGCAGCGGCAACTGACCGTCCACACACGTAAACATAGCCGCCTGCCGGCGGACGCTCTGCGGCGCCCGCCTGGGGGCGCAGGCAATTAGCCTTCGGAGGCCAGGAGCACGAGCCGGGGGCCGTCGGCCGTCGATTCGAGGTCGATGGTCGAGCCGCCGAGGAGTTCGTTCGCGACGACGCTCGAAGTGGCGAGCACGATGGAGCCGTCGTATTCGAACTGGACATCATCGGCCTGAGGTTCCTGGAGGCCGAGCACGAACTGGTCGTCCTGGAGGTCAAGGCGAAAGACCTGATCCTCGTTCGTCCTTTCGACTTCGAGCGCTTCCCTGAGGAGCGTGAGGGCAGCATCTGAGATCTGAAGCATGTTTCTCTCCCTTCGCCGC
>DATMBD010000358.1:0-8476 GCA_035559355.1 Dehalococcoidia bacterium | reverse complement strand
CCTGGCCGGCGAGGATGGCGAGGCCGCTCAAGGCGATCAGGATCGGCGCGAACTTCCAGGTCGACATGGGTGGCGGGCCCTCCTGACGCCCGGGAACGGCTTCCGTGCACGCGGGAGCGAGGCCGACGATTGCGGCCCCTCCGAAGGAAGGAACGCCGGCGACGGCCGAAAGGTTAACAGCCGGGTGAGGTCGGCAGCGGGCCGCTGCCGCCCCTCGTCTTGGGGAAGCCGCGGGATTCATCCCGCGGAGCCTGTTCCTTCCCCCTGACACGGAGCGCCCGGACGGGCCCCGACCCTGCAGGCGTCCCCGATGCCGCGGCCTTCAGGCCGCGGTACAGATATAGACCACCGCCCTGAAAGGCGCGGCCGACCTCACCCCCGCTGCCGGCGCACCGTTCTTCTCGCGACGGGGCCCGCGGACGCCTCGATTCCTGGGGAAGCCCCGCGGATCGCCAAACCCTCTCCCTGCCAGGGAGAGGGTGGCCGCAGGCCGGGTGAGGTCGGCCACGGGCTGCGGACGCCATCCTCTTTGCGAAGCCGCGGGATTCATCCCGCGGGGCCTGTTCCTGCCCCCCGACACGGAGCGCCCTCGGACGGCCCCGGCTCCGCAGGCGTCCCCAAATGCCGCGGCCTTCAGGCCGCGGTACACCTATAGACCCCGCGCCCGGAAGGGACCGCATGACCGGTGACGTCGGCGTCAGGGCCGCGCGGCCCCCGTGCCCCGCCGCCACGCCAGCAGCCCCTCCGCCGCCGCGTACCGCACCAGCACCAGCGCCACGACTGCGGCCGCCCACAGGGTCAGGGGCCGGAAGACGTCCTCTCGGAAGGCCTCCCACGAGACTTGGCCGGCGTAGAACAACGCCACCGCCAGCAGGCCCAGACAGAGGTCGTTGTTGAAGGGCCGCAGCACCCCGGAGCGCCGCAGGAAGACCAGGCCCGCGAAGGCGGCCGGCCAGTCGTAGAGCATGCTGTGGGGGTTGAGCAGCAAGCCGCCGTAAAGCGCGAACGCCAGGCTGGCCTCGGCGCCCAGCTTGCGATGGAGGCGATCGGCGAGCACGAGGATGCCCAGCAGGATGGCCACGAAGACCATGTAGATCGCGCGGCTGTCGATGGCGATGACGTTCGTGAAGCCGAAGTTGTACGGGTGGCCGCCGCCGAGGTCGGTGGAGCTGCGATCGCCGAGGATATCGAGCCACTGGCGCATGGGCTCCAGCCCCAGCCAGAGGAAGGGGACGAACATGACGGCGGCGAGCACGGCGGCGAAGAGCGCCCACGTCCGCATGCTGCGGGGAACGATCGCCAGGGCGCCGACGATGGCCACGGAGGGCTTCAGGCCCAGGAGGCCGAGCACGGCCGCGCCCGGCTTCTCCCAGCGCCAGAAGATGAGGAGGCCGATGGCGACGAGGGCGGCGACGAAGGCCCCCGTCTGGCCGATGCGCACGTTGAGGAGCATCGGCTCCCAGCTGAGGACGGCGACGACGACGGCCGCCCGCCACGCCCAGCTGTCGAAGGCCAGGGCGGCGGCGGCGCCCACGACCAGGGCCGAAACGACGATGCCCGCCTTCCAGATATCCAGGGCGTCGCCGTAGGAAAGGCGGGAAACCGGCGCGGTAAGCAGCGCCGCGGAAGGCGGGTAGGGATACCAGGACGGGAAGTCGTAGCCGTGCTCCGCGCGGAAGGCCTTCGAATCGATCTCGCGGCTGTAGAGGAGGCGGGCGTCGTCGCTCGTCACCAGGCGGCCGGCGCCCAGCAGGTACTCGAAATCGCCGTGAGAACGCACGGTTCGGTAGACATCGATGGCGTCCGGGAGGTCCGTGCGCCAGAGGACGAAGAGGAAGACCAGCGGCGCCAGAAACGCCGCGGCGCGTCCGGCAGCGCGGACGGCCGGCGGCAGGTCCTGGAATTGAAGGCGGGGCAGCGAGACGAGGTTGCCAGCGGACATATGACCCCCAGGGCTGGGATGGAGGCGCGCCGTGCGAAGCAGGCGACGGCAGCCAGGCCTAGTATGGCCGAAGCCGGTGCGGCTGGGTACCGCGCTGCGTCCTGCGGGGGCTCACGATGGCGGCGGCGTGGCGGCCGCGAGCGTGGTCTCCAGGGTGTTGTTCGCCGTGCTCGCCTCCCGCATGTCCCCGAAGGGGTTCACCGTGATCCGCACGGCTTCGCCGGGCCGCGGCCTGAACGTGTCGCTGACCACGGTCACGGCCCCTCCCTGTGCGACGCTCTGCGTCACGGTCACCATCTCCGCCTGGCCGCGGCGGTCGATGAACTGGACGAAAAAGAAGGTCTGCTCCATGCGCCCGCCCGTGTTCCCCACCACGGCGCTCACCCGCCCGTCCGGGCGCAGGGACGCCGAAAGCACCACCAGGTCCGGCAGCGGCACAGGCGTGGGCGTCGGAACTGGCGGCGCGCCGGGCGTCAGCGGCGCCACGCCCCCACTTGCGCCGGTGGGCGGCCGGAACGTCTGCGGCACCGGCGTCGCCTGGACGATCGCCAGGCGGTTGACGTCGGGGAGCCCTTCGAGGACGTTGGCCGGCACCCAGCCCGTCGACGTCGAACCCGGCGGAAACCGGATCGCCAGCCAGGCGGAGCTCGCGTCGCGGCCGACGATGTCGACGGCCTGGCCGCCGCCGAGCACGCCCAGCACGGCGAAGTCGTTGCTGGGGCCGGTGCGGACGTTGACGCTGGCGGCCGCGCGGGGCCTGGGGTCGGGAGTGGGGGTGGCGGCGCCTGGCTGCGGCTGCGGCGTCGGGGCCACCACCAGAGGGCTCGACTGCTGCTCGTCGCCGGCCAGCGCCACGAGGGCAAGGGCCGCGAGGGCGATGCCCACGCCCAGGACCATGCCGATGGCGAGGCCGAGAAAGAACGAGGACGAAGACGGGGGCCGTCCGGATTCCTCTTCTGCCGCTGTCAATTCCTGCCCCGTTTCGCCCCGATGCCCGAATCCTTGCCTCAGTGTAGAACAGCGGCGCATCCGGCTCTACGGCGCGCCCTCGCGACTGCAACGCCGGCTTGATTCGAGACCATCGCTGCTTGACGCCTCCAGGCACGCCACGCGGCTAAGCTCGAGCAACCCATCACTAGAAGACAGGCGGAAAACACCCATGCCCACGCGATCGACGACGCGGCGAACCAGCCGCAAGGAGCCGGAGCCCCTGACGATGCTCAGGAGCGACCATGAGCACGTCAAAGACCTGTTTCGGCAATTCGAATCGGCGAGCGGCGCCGAACGCGCGCGCCTCTTCGAGGAGATCTCTCGGGAGCTGCAGGTGCACACGAAGCTGGAGGAGGAGATCTTCTATCCAGCCGTCAAGAGCGTCCCGACGGAGGAGGCAAAGGAAATCGTCAACGAGTCCGTGGAGGAGCACAACATCGTCGACTTCGTCCTCGAGTCAATGCAGCGGCTCTCGCCGGACGACGAGACGTTCGAGGCGAAGTTCAGCACCCTGCGCGAGAACGTAGAGCACCACATTCAGGAAGAAGAGAAGCAGTTGTTCAAGATCGCGGGCCGCATCGAAGACCCTGAGGCCCTCGGGGAGAGGATGCGCCAGCGCAAGCAGCAGCTGGTCGCGCAGAAGTAGGCGCCGGGCAGGCGACGCGGCCGCCATAGGCCCGGATCAACTCGCAGGCGGAAACCGAGGCGCCCGAGGCTGCGGCCAGCCTCCTCCCGAGGGTCGCCACATCTCAGAGGGCAGCGTCCTCCGACGGCGAAGAGGCGCCCAGGGCAGGCGCCTCTCGCTGTCGTCATGTCTCCGATTCGACTCCGGTTTGTCCGATTGGTGCCGAAGGCGGGGGTCGAACCCGCACGAGGTGTTACCCTCAACGGTTTTTGAGACCGTCGCGTCTGCCTATTCCGCCACTTCGGCTTAGGGGGCAGGCGTTCGGGCTGCTCCGCCCGGGGCCGTGCCTCTACCTATTCTAACTGCAGGGATTGACTGCCGCCGTCCCCGGCGTTCGCTTCCATGACCCGAGACACGCCCACGCATCACACCCTTTGGCGGCCGGCGCGCCGCTCCGTGCGGTTCAGACGCGCCTTGGGCCTGTCCGGACGATGATGGCTACAGGCTGCCGGACACGCCAATCGATGGCACGCACGGCCGGCAGGTCGCGCGGCCGTCAGTCTATGAACGCGACCATGTGGGGGCGCAGCATGCTGCGGCCTCCTAGATACGCTCTTGGCCTCAGAGCTCCGATTTGCCGGTGCGAACGGTGTAGGCTGCCTCCACCGGACCGATGAACACCTTGCCGTCGCCGGGGTAACCGCTGCTCGCGGCCTCCAGGATAGTGCGCGCCACAGCCTCTGCGTCCCCGTCCTCGACGACCACGAAGAGCAGGGCCTTCGCCAGCTCTTCATACATCTGGCTGCCGACCTGGACGCCCTGCTGCCGGCCGCGGCCGACGACGTCCCACTTCGTCAGGGCGGGAAAGCCGGCGCGGGCCAGCGCCTCTGCGACGGCTTCTTCCTTCTCCGGCCTGACGACAGCCTGCACCATCTTCATGCGCAGATTTCCTCCTACTCCTTATCCGCAACCGCGGGCACCATCACCACCGTCTCCGTCGCTGCCCGTCCGCGGCGCTCACGCTTCAACGCCTCCAGGTTCTCGAGTACCAGCGGCACTACTTCGTCCAGCATCGAGACCGGCACGACTTCCCGAACCTTCTCTCCTGGTCGCGCATCCGGCCCGGTCCTGCCGCCGGCGAAGACGCTCACGGCATCGACGACCTCGCCGTCGATGCGGGCCTTCATGCCCTGAAAGCCGATGTCCGCGGCCTGGTGGTTTCCGCAGCCTGCCGGGCAGCCTGACCAGTGCATCCGCAGCGGCATCGAAGCGCTGTACCGGGACGCCAGCCGCTCAGCGAGCGCCCGGCCCAGGCCCTTGGTCTCGATCTGGGCCAGATTGCAGTAGTCGGTGCCCGTGCAGGAGACGAGGCCTCGGACGAAGGGATGCGGGTCCGCCGGAAAGCGGCGCAAAAACGGCTCAGACAGGAAGGCGGGCAGAGACGCCTCGGCCACGTCCGGGAAGATCAGGTTCTGGTCAGGGGTCAGGCGCGCGCGGCCGGAGCCGTAAGCATCGGCCAGGCGCGCCGCCTCGTCCAGGTCGTCGCTGCTGAGGCGGCCGACGGGGACGGCGACGCCGACGGAGCAGAGCCCGGCCTGCTTCTGGAGCTGGACGCCGAGGTGGTCGTTCTGGCTGCGCAGGCGGGCGTCGCGCTGCGAGCGCTCGAGTTCGCGGCCTAGGCGGCGCTCCATCTCGGCGCGCAGACGCTCCAGCCCCCACTCTTCGACCAGGAAGGCAAACCGGGCCCGGCTGCGCTGGTCGCGAGGGCCTTCGTCGCGAAAGAGGAGGATCAAACCGGCGGCGAAGTCGGCAGCCTGCTCCGGCAGGACGAAGACGTCCAAGGGCTGGGCCACGGTCATGCCGCCGGAGCCCATCTTGCCCCCGACCAGCACATTGAAGCCCGGCCGGCCATCGGCGGCGCGAATGGCGGGCACCATGGCCAGGTCCTGCGTCTCCGCCGGCGTGCAGTTCTCGCGGCAGCCGGTAATCGTGACGTTGAATTTGCGGGGCAGATTCGTGAACTCGCGGTTGCCCAGGAAGATGCGCGTCAGGGACCGCGCCACCGGCGAGGCGTCGAAAAGCTCGGCGGGAGTCAGGCCCGCCAGCGGGCAGGTGTTCACGTTGCGTACGTTGTCCATACCGGTCTGCAGCGCCGAGAGGTCGACGTCCTCCAGCGTGCGCAGGATCTCCGGCACGCTCTTGATGCGGATGGCGCGCAGCTCGATCTGCTGGCGGGTGGTGATATCGAGGACGCAGTTACCCTGGCTGCGGCCGATGGCGGCAAGGGCGCGAAGCTGGCGAGAGTTTGCCTGGCCGCCCGTGATCCGGACGCGCATCATGAAGCAGCCGGGCGTCGGCTTGCGGTAAAAGGTGCCGATCCACTTCAACCGCTCGCGGGTGGCCGCGTCCATGCTCTCCCAGCCGCCGTGCTCGCGGGCGATCGCCTCGATCTCGTCGAGGATGTCGAGGCCGTCCTTTTCGGCCTTCAGCTTTTCAATGGAGTTGCTACCCGGTCTCATCTTCGTTCATGCCCAGTTGGGCGCCATCTGGACCCGTCGCGGTGGGCTGACCTGCCCCGTCCGCCCCGATCGCCAGGAATCGGTCCAGCCGGCGCGATTGGCGGCCAGCGCGCGCAACGCGGCCAAGGCCAGGGCTGCAGCTACGGCCAGCACGACGAAACCCGAGGCCGTTGACCCGGTGGCGCCTTCGGCGTTGCTCAAGAGGTTGGGCAGCAGGAAGCCGCCGACACCGCCCAAGGCGCCGACGACACCGGTAGCGAGGCCGACTTCGGCTGGAAACCGGCGCGGCACGAGCTGAAACACGGCGCCGTTTCCGAGGCCCAAGCAGGCGAATGCGCATCCGGCCAGCGCCGTCATGATGGCGACCGGCGGCAGCGCCGCGAAGCCGAAGTAGAGCCCGGCGATGGCCAGCAGAACCAGCGTGAGCACGCGCACGCCGCCGAACCTGTCGGCTATGTGGCCGCCGAGGGGCCTGCAGCTGCTGCCCACAACGGCGACGGCGGCCGTCAAGAGCCCCGCGGTCCCGGGGGTGAGCCCGTACTCCGCTCGCAAGAAGAGGGGAAAGAAGCTCGTGAGGCCCACGTAACCGCCGAACGTGATCGAGTAGAAGAGGCAGAACCACCAGAGGTCGGCCTGACGCAACACGCCGCTGCGAACGCGCCCGCCCGCCAATTCGCGCGGCGCCTCTCGCGCCAGCAGCGCGAAGGCTGCCAGAGTGAGGCCGAGCGGCAGCATCGCCACGCCGAAGACGTCTTGCCAGCCGATGCGGTCGGCCAGCCTCGGTGCCGTCAGGTTTGCGATCACAGTGCCGCTGTTCCCAGCCGCTGCGATGCCCATCACCATGCCCTGCCGCTGCGCCGGGTACCACCGGCTCGCCAACGGCAGCGCGACGGCAAACGAGGCACCGGCCGCGCCGAGCAACAGCCCGGCGAAGAGCAGCACAGGCAGGCTCTCGCCCAGCAGCCAGGCCAGCGAGAGGGGAACGAATAGAAACAGCAGCAGTCCCGAGCCCGTCCGCTTCGCGCCGAAGCGGTCGCTGAAGACGCCGACCGGTATGCGGAGCAGCGAGCCGCTCAGGACCGGCAAGGAGACGGCCAAGCCTCGCTCCGCTGGGCTGAGGGAAAGCGCCTCCGCGATGTACACGCCGAGCGCCCCCATTAACACCCAGAGCATGAAGCTGACGTCGAAGTGGAGGAAAGCGGCGAAGAGCGTCGGCGTATGGCCTTCGCGTCTTCCCATCTCGGGCGGCGTCCGCGTCACTTCCATGCCTAGATATCCATCCCGCTCTCGCCCAAGGCGGAGCGGGCCACGACTACGTCCGCCCACTCCTGGCCGTCGCTACCCAGGACGGCGGTGCGGCTCTGGCCCAAGAGGCGCTTGACGCCCAGGGGGTCCTTGCGGAAGCCGCGCGCCTTCTCCACCCACTTCACGCTCTTGTAGCCCTGGAGGAACGGCACCCAGAGTCGAACCGGCCCGCCGTAGCGGTGCGGCAAGCGTTCGCCGTTCAGCCCGAACACCAGCAGCGTGCGCCGATCGAGCGCCATCGCCCGCGGCAAGCTCTCGAAGTAGAAACCGTCGGCGGAGTGGAAGCTCCAGTAGGCGTTGTTGGCGGCCCCGAGGCCGGCACTGTGGACGACGTCAGCGAAGCGGACGCCCTCCACCGCCACGGCTTCGACCCAGTTGAATATCTGGCACACGAGCGGGAATCGCTCGCGCACGCGCGGCAGCTGCGCCATGTCGGGCCAGGAGAGCGTGCGCCGCTCGCCGCCGACGCCGGTGAGCGTCAGCTGCCATTGCTCCAAGGGTCGCTCGCACGGCATTGGATACAGGGAGAGGACGGGCATCGGCTCGGCCTCGAAGTCCATGACGGCGAATTGGTCCTTGAAGCGTGGGTAGTTGATGCCCTCCCTCTTCATGCCAAGCTCCTCACCGCCTCCTCCGGCTGCGTCGCGGCCGTCTCACCAGCCTCCTCCAGGAGCGCCAGCGGCCGCACGAACACCTTGCCGTCGCCAACGTTCCCCGTCTGGTTTGCGTCGATCACCGCGCCGACGACGGCATCCACGAGCCTGTCTTCCACGGCGCAACGGATGAGACGCTTCGGCAGGAAGAGCATGTCGCCGCCCTGGCCGCCGGCTGAACGCCGCAGGTAGCGCAGGCCGCGCTGGCGCCCGCGCCCCAGCACCCGCTGGTGGACGGCCTCGGTCACGCCCAGGGCGGCCAGCGCATCGATCGTGGCTCGCCAGCGCTCCGGCCGGACGATGGCAATGACTTCCTTCACACGCACACCTCCTGGCAGTCGGGGCGAGCGGCATCGGCATCGCCGTGCCCACGGCGCCGAATCTAGCGGCCGCGTGTTTCGGCCAGATTTCGGCCAGATGAAGACTGCGTGTCAGGCCGGAT
>DATMBD010000357.1:0-2317 GCA_035559355.1 Dehalococcoidia bacterium | reverse complement strand
CCTCTTCGGGATGACGGACCTGACTTATAACCACATCACCAGCCGAGTGCCGGGTGAGGAAGGGCATCTCCTCATCAACCTGTATGGGCTGCTTTACAGGGAGATCACGGCCTCCAGCCTGGCGAAGATCGATCTGGACGGTAACATCGTCTGGAAGCCGGAGACGGATTACACCTACAACCGCTCAGGCTTCGTGATCCACGCCGCGGTCCACCGAGCGAGGCCGGACGTGGGCTGCGTCATCCATACCCACACGCGCGCCGGCATGGCCGTCTCCTGCATGGCTGAGGGCGTGCTGCCGATTACCCAGACCTCGATGCGGTTTCACAACCACATCGGCTACCACGACTACGAAGGCCCCGCCATCGACCTCGACGAGCAGGAGCGGCTCGTCCGTGACCTGGGGCCGCACAACGCCTTGGTCCTGCGCAACCACGGGCTCCTGACCTGCGGGCCTACCGTCGCCGAGGCCTTCAACCTCATGTATCACCTGGAGCTGGCCTGTCGCGCTCAGGTGGACGCGATGGCGGCGAGAGCAAGCCTCATCGTTCCCGACGGCGAGGTCGTGGCGCACACAGCGCATCTCTATCAGCCGGGCACGCGCCGCCCGTACGGCATCCTGGAATGGCCGGCCATGCTGCGGCTGCTGAAGTACGAGGCGAACCCGAACATCCCCCCGTACGATTCTTAGCGCCGGGGCGGCTCCGCGTCTGAGGCTGCCCCGGCGCCTACGTCAGGCCGCGAACATAGCGGTAAGCGGCGATCGCTGCGGTGGCGCCGTCGCCCGCCGCAGAGACAAGCTGCGCTACCGATGACTGGCGGATATCGCCCGCAGCGAAGACGCCCTCCACGGAAGTGCGCATCATGATGTCTGTGCGAATGTGACCGGTTCCGTCCAGTTCCAGGACGCCGCGCAGAAAGGCCGTGTTCGGTTCCAGGCCTACGAAGATGAATACGCCGGCGACCTCTTCGATACGGGTCTCGCCGGTGATGAGGTCGCGGACGCGGACGCCGGCGACGCCGTCTTCGCCGAGGATCTCTTCGACCTGCGTGTTGAAGACCGGCTCGATGTTCGGAATTGCCGCAACCTTGTTGATGATCGCCTGCTGGGCGTCGAAGGCGGCGCCGCGGTGGAAGATGCGCACGCGGCTAGCCTCCCGGGCGAGGACGGCCGCCTCATCCAAGGCCGAATCGCCTCCACCGATGACGCACGTTTCCTGGCCGGTGAAAAAGGCGGCGTCGCAAGACGCGCAATGGGAGACGCCCTTGCCCATCAGGCGCTCCTCGCCTGGCACGCCGAGCGCTCGGAGGCTGGAGCCGGCGGCGATGATCACGGCGGACGCCTTCAGCGCCTCCTCGGCGCCTTGGAGGATGCGGTCCGAGCCATCGATCTCCAGCGACTCGATGGTGTCCATGACGAACTCGGCTCCCGCGGCTTCGGCCTGCTCCTGGGTGAGAGGGCCGAGCTCGTAGCCAGCGATGCCTTGGGGGAAGCCGGGGAAGTTCTCGATCTTTTCGATGTTGATGATCTGACCGCCGGAGCCCATCTGGTCGACGATGGCCGTCCGCAATCCGAAGCGGGCGCCATACATGCCGGCCGTGAGGCCTGCCAGCCCGGCGCCCACGACGACGAGATCGAATTCCCTCACGAGCCCAGATTATCGCGGCTGCGGCTTAGCGTCAGCCTCGGGAAGCGCCAGCGAGCCGGACCGGTCTGTGGTCTCCACCTCGTTGGTGACGAGCACGGTCACGAGGCGGCCCCTGGTTCGGGTTAGCGGTCCCACCTTCTCACGTACGGGCAGGTCTAGCAGCCGGAGCACGCGGTCGCGCGGGAGATTGAAAGGCGGTTCCGTGAGGACGACACCAGAGCGCAGGTACAAGCGGGTGCTGCTGCCGATGGGTTTGTCCAGGTTTGGGACCTTCATACGATCGCTCTCGTGGTCGGTGACAATGAGCCAGCGGTATCGGGCCGTCTTGCGCAGGACTTCGGCGATCTGAGCGTTCGAGAGGTGCTGAAAGACCTGCCGGATGGTGCAAACGTCGCCTTCCGGCAGGTCGTCCGAGACGATGTCACGGCGCTCGAAACGCACGCGGTCGGACCCGAAGCGGCGGTTGTTGGCCTCGATAAGGGGTGCGACAACGTCCACGCCAACGTAGCGCGCCACGTGGGGTGCAATCTGGCTGCCGACGGCGAAGTCGCCGCAGCCGAGGTCGACGAGGGTCATGCGTTCGCCGCCGTTCGCCTGGAGCCACTCCGTCACGGCGCGCACGTAAGGTGCGACGATTTCGGCGTTGTGGCTGCCGCTGCCGGAGAAGA
>DATMBD010000356.1:0-2513 GCA_035559355.1 Dehalococcoidia bacterium | reverse complement strand
GCCAGCCCTGCTGAGGGCCTGCCAGCGCCGAGCCGCTGCCCGCCACCCTTCCTGGTCGGACCACTTTTCGAACACCGCGCGGACTGTGTTCGCGCGAGCGTGGGCGGTGTGCATCAGTTCCAGAAGCTCGCCTAGGCTGCTCACGTCGTCAGTGTAGTCCAGGAGGCGTCGGGAGCCGCTTGGCTTGCCTACGCGAGCGTGACTTCCGGAGGGAAGCGGTGCGGCTGGGTTTTGTTGAACGGCCGTTTTGGCGCTTGCTATACTCGTAGCGGCCGGTGGCCAGAGCGCGGCGGAACCACCCGTTCCCATCCCGAACACGGAAGTGAAACGTCGCAGCGCTGACGATACTGGGGGCGCAAGCCTCTGTGGAAAATAGGCCGCCGCCGGCGTCATGAAGGCCCCTCTCGGGGCCTTCTCCTTTGCCTGGCGACTGGCAAGCGCCGATTCGCTTTTCGAGGAGGGGCCATCTCTCCGGCCCTGCTGGCCCGAATCTGCGCGTTCCAATGCCTGTGCTAGAATGCAGCGAACCTGGCCCTGGAGGCCGGGACACGGAGGATTAAAAGCTTGGTCAACAACCCCGAGGAGCAGGCGGGGCAGCGGGGCGGCACTCTCGGAATTCAGGACGACGCGTCGATGGACATGGCGGCACTCCTGGCTCAGGAGGAAGCCAATCAGTATCAGTCCCTCAGGCGCGGCGACGTCGTTGAAGGCACGATTATCGCCATCACTAGAGACGGCGTCATCGTCGACATCGGCGCGAAATCGGAAGGCATGATTCCGGTCAACGAGATGCACTCCTTGGGCGCCGAACCGCTGCGCAAAGTCGCGACCGGGGACAAAGTCGTTGCCTTCGTGCTCCAGCCGGAGACGCCCGAGGGCGAAATCCTCCTCTCCCTGGACCGCGCCCGCGGCGAACGAGGCTGGCGCGTTCTGCAGCAGCTATTCGAGAGCGGCGAGAGCTTCGAGGCGGAAGTAACCGGCTTCAACAAGGGCGGCCTTCTGGTCAACGTGGAGGGCGTCGCCGGTTTCGTGCCGCTTTCGCAGCTCGTAGGCCTGCGGCCTGAGCGCAGCGAGAGCGGCGCCTCCGGCCTCCAGAGCGCCGTCGGCAAGACGCTGCGGCTCAAAGTGATCGAGCTCAATCGCCGTCGCAACCGCGTCATCCTCTCCGAGCGGGGCGCGCTGCAGGAGTGGCGCAGCCAGCAAAAGGAACGCCTCCTTTCCGAACTGGAGGAGGGCGAGGTGCGGCGAGGGCGAATCAGCTCCATCCGCAACTTCGGCGTGTTCGTGGATCTCGGCGGAGCCGACGGCCTGGTGCACCTCTCCGAGATATCGTGGGACCGCACCAAGTCCCCGGAGGAGCTGTTCAAGCTCGGTGACGAGGTGGACGTGTACGTCATGAAGGTGGACGCGGAGCGCAAGAAGATCGCGCTCAGCATCCGGCGGGCGCAGCCGGCCCACTGGGACGGCATCGTCGACAAGTACCAGGTGGGCGAGGTGGTCCCGGGGATCGTCACCAAGCTGGCGACGTTCGGGGCCTTCGCGCGCATCGAGGGGCCCGTGGAGGGCCTCATTCACGTCTCCGAGCTGGTCGACCGGCGAATCTCCCACTCGCAGGAGGCGGTGCGCGAAGGCGACATCCTGCCATTGAAGATCATCCGCATCGAACGCGACCGCCATCGCCTCGGGCTGTCGTTGAAGCAGGCGCGGGAGCAGGGCGAGCGCATGGGCTTCACTTTCGGTCCGGACGGTGAGGTGCTCTCGGTCCCGCCGGAAATCCGCGAGGCCTTCCGGGACGAGTTGGCCGCCATCCTCGGCGAGGAGGCGGTGGAGGCCGCAGAAGCGGCTGAGGAGCGGGAATCCCCCACTACCGCGACGGCGCGAGCCGCCGACAATCAAGGCACGATGCCGGATGCAGCCGGGTCGGAAGTCTCTGAAGAGGACGAAGAGGAGGAGCTCCCCCAAACCCAGATGGCGGCCGCTTTCGCGGCCCTGAAAATGGACCAACTGGCCTCCGATTCCCCGCCGGAGGAAACGAAAGCGTAACATCGGAGGTCTGTCCTGTAAGTTGGACTAGCCACCCAGCGTATGCTACCTTGGATTCGGAACAGGGGGCGCTAGCAGCAGATGGCAGACCGATTCGACAAGTTCACCGAGAGAGCGCGCCGCGTACTGACCCTGGCCCAGGAAGAAGCGCAGCGGTTCAACCACAACTACATCGGGACCGAACACCTTCTTCTCGGCCTCGTGCGTGAAGGCGACGGTGTCGCCGCCAAAGTCCTCAACAGCCTCGGCGTGGAGCTCAGCAAGGTACGCTCCGCCGTCGAGTTCATCATCGGACGCGGCGAGAAATCGCCCAGCGGCGAGATCGGCTTGACGCCGCGCGCCAAGAAGGTCATCGAGCTCGCGGTCGAGGAAGCCCGCCGCCTCAACCACAGCTACATCGGCACGGAGCACCTGCTCCTCGGCCTCGTGCGCGAAGGCGAAGGCATCGCCTTTGGCGTCCTCGAGTCGCT
>DATMBD010000355.1:0-6535 GCA_035559355.1 Dehalococcoidia bacterium | reverse complement strand
CGTGGACCGTCGGCCGCGAGCCGAGCGGCGTCTGGCTCAGGGTGGGGGTCTTCTCCTTCGCCAGGGCGACGAAGGAATCGATGGCCGCCCTGGCAATGCCGAGGCCCACGTTTGCCAGCGCCGTGAGGAATTGCTGCTCGATCCGCAAGCGGAAGAGCGGCCTGTCGATGCGCGATTGGGCAGTGAACAACCCGAAGGTGCGTTCCTCCGGCACGAAAACGTCCTCGACGACGACGTCGGCGCTCCCCGTCCCGCGCATCCCCGTCGAATACCAGGTGTCGAGGATCTTCGCCTGGGCGGCGGGCAGGCACGCGAGCCTGAAATCCGGCATGCCCTCGGGGCTGATGCGAGGAGCATCGCCGTCGAAAACGAGCGTGTTGACGAAGATCCAGCCGGCGTGGTGGCAGCCACTGACCAGGGGCCACCTGCCGCTCACGCGAAACCCGCCCGGCTCCTGCGCCGCCTTGCCCCGCGGCATCACGGACCCGGCAGTGAATGCGCTGCCCTGGAAAACTTCGCGGGCCACGGGCTCTGGCAGCAGCGCCGCCTGAGCAGCGGCTGTGGCGCCGTTGGCAAAAATCCAGCCTGCAGCGCTATCGATGCGGGAGATTTCCTCCACGGCCATGAGGTAGGGCACGAGCTCCAGTTCGGTCCCGCCCTGCTCGCGCGGCAGCCAGAACTTGAAAAACCCCTCTGATTCGAGGGCCGCGAGCGCAGCTTCCGAAATGCGCCGCTCTCCTTCCGCTTCGTCGCGGTGTCTCTCCAGCACCGGCCGAAGCCGATCGATCGCGAGGAGCACGTCTTTCTCGCTCATCCCGGATGCCGTGGTCTCGCTCCGCGCCGCTGATGACGTCATCTGAACACCTCCACCAGAACTTCAGCGTTGCCGCCGGCTAGAAGCTAAGCGCGCAGGCGCGGCCCGACATCCACAGAAATGTCCATTTTTGGGACTCGCGGCTTGTGGGTAATTCGCTGTAGGGCTAAATCAGGCCGTGCTCGTAAGCATGGGCCGTGGCTGCGGCGCGGCTAGACAGCCCCAGCTTGGATAGAATGTTGCTCACGTGCCGGGCGACCGTCTTTTCGCTCAGAAACAGCTCGGCCGCGATCGCTCGGTTCGTCTTGCCGCTGGCGACGAGGCGGAGGATTTCGACTTCGCGCGCAGTCAGTCCCCCTGCGGCCTGGCGGCCCTCGAGGGGTGCCTCAATGCGCAGGTCCCAGGCAGCGCCGAGCGTCTCGAAAGTCCGGCGGGCAGCGTCGAGCTCGAGAGAGGCGCCGTCCTGGTCGCCCAGCTTCCGGCATGCTTCGGCGATGAGGCGGCGCACGCACGCCGCCTGGTAGGGAGCCTCCAGCCTAATCCAGGCGTCGAGAGCGCGCCGCAACTGGGGCAGCGCTGTCGCTGGTCCGCTTTCAGCCAAGGCGACGGCGCCGGACCACGTGACGGCCGTGGCATCCAGAAGCGGGGCCTGGTGGCGGGCTGCAATCGCGGCGAGCTCCTCCGCCGCCGCGGCCGCGCCCGGGAGGTCTCCCGAGGCAAGACCGATCTCGACCCGCGCCGGCAGCAGCCGCGAACGCTGAAGCGGATCCTCGCTCTCCGCCAAGGCGCGGTTGATCGCGGCCGCGGCCAAGTCTAACCGTCCCTGGGCCAGCCGCAGGAGAGCGAGGCCGGGCTGGGGCGAGAACCCCCATTCGTTTGCCTGACGGTAAGCTTCTTCCGCCTTGCTCAGCTCGCCCCTCAAGCGATGGATTTCGGCTTGCCGATAAAAGGCCGCGCCTGCCCAGGACCGGCTCCCGGCGTGAGTCAGGAGGTCTTCGCAGGCACGGCGCGCCTCTGCAATCGCGTCCGGCCACGCGCCTCGGAGCTGCATGAGCTCCGACCGGTAGACCATGCAATCGCCGCGGTACGGCACGAGGTCGGGTTGCGATTCGCACCACTTGCTGAACGCGGCCGTCCACTGCTGAGCGCGCCTCAGGTCCTGAATCTGATGGCAGCAGGCCAGCACGGCGCAGTACACCAAACCAACCATGAGCGTGGAGACTTCTCCGGCCGTGACCGCAGCCATCGCCTCATCCAACGAAGCCACGCCCGCTGCGCGGTCACCCAGATGGACCAGCGTCTCGCCTATGCCGATCCGGCAGACCGCCAGGAGGTCTGAGTCCTCGAAGCGCTCGGCGATGCTGGCAGCCTCGCGGAAGATTTGGTGTCCCGCCCGCGCATCGCCGCCCCAGTAGGTTTCGAGGGCTTGGGTCATGAGCAGGTATCCGCGCTCAACGAGGTCGGCGGCGGACTCATCGAGCAAGCGCCAGCCACGCGCGAACCAGCCGTTCGACCGAGCCTCCTGTCCATCCAGCCGGAGCGTCAGTCCGATCCAGAAAGCACAGCGGATAGCGGCGCCAGCCTCGCCGACGCGGAGAAAGGCGTGATGCGCCCGCGCCCAGGAATCAATGGCTGTCTCCTGCTTGCCCAACAGCATCGCGGCCGTCGCCATGCGGTTAAGGTCTTCGGCGTCGAGCGGGGTGATTGCGTCGGCACTGGTCAGGAGCTCGTAAGCTTGACGCCACGCCTGGCGGGAGAAGGCCTGGCGGCCCTTCTCCAAGGACAGTTCGAGGCCTGTCGTTCGAGTCCTGTTATCGCTAGGTTCGTTCATGGCCTCGCGGCGGGAACAGCGCGGCCATTCTATCAAGCTTGGACAGACCGAGCGGCGAAGGCGGCCGCAGCAGCCTCAGCGCACCGACGTATCGAGCAGGCCGTCTTCCTCAATGCCGAAGTAGTGCGCGATTTCATGGTAGAGCGTCTTGCGCACCTCCTCCGCAAGCTCGTCGTCATCCGGGAAGTCTCGAATCAGCGGGCCCCAGAACAGCGTGATCTTGTCGGGCAGGACGCGGTCGTAAGAGGCGTCCCGGCGGGTGAGGGGCACACCTTCATAGAGGCCGTAGAGCGTCGCGTTGCCGAGTCCCAGGCGGCGTCGGTCGCGCGGCAGAGGGGTGCGGGCCACGGCGAAATGCACGTTTTCCAGCAGGGCAGCGTAGCGTTCGGGAAGATCGGCCAGCGCTTGACGCATAAGGCGCGCCACGCGGCCGGCAGGCCCTCGCGTCATGTTCAGCCTAGGACGCCGTCCTCTGCCAGACGGTCTTGAAGCCTTCGCCGGAGATGGCATTTCGGATCTCCTGGCGCTCGAGCCGAAAGAGCTCCGTAAGGGCCTCCTCGCACTGGCGCAGGCTTTCGGCGTGCCCGGACTGCCTCACCCGCTCCGTGATCGCGTCCCAGACGCCGGAGGTGCAGAGGGTCCTGACGTACTTCGGCCAGAATATCGCCGTCATCTTGTCCGGGAGGGGAAAGCGAGGTCGCATCCGCTTGAGGCGGCGGAAGCTCTCCTCTGACGAACCGGCGCGGTCTACCACCCGCACCAACGGCCCCTCGATCTCGCTGTAGCGATTGTCTATCAGGAGGCGCTTGTCCAGGAGCATGAAGCGGATACGGACGACATCCGCGCTCTCGATGGTGCGGAAAACGTCATCGAGGTTGAGGCCATAGTCGTTGTCCATGGGGCCTTTCGAGTTTACCATGCGCCATTTGTGAGAAGTTTTCTGCGCGCAGAGGTTCACCAACTCTTGTCCTTTTGGGTGAAACCCCTGCAGAATGTGGCGGGCCGTACAGCCTCAGAGGGACCTTCGTTGCAGCTCCTGGAAGAGATTCGCTCTAGTTGCACATCCTTCTCGTTAGTCCCTACGACCTGACGCACCCAGGCGGAGTCACGAGCCACGTCTTTGATCTGGCTCACCAGTTCGAGCACCTCGGCCACGACGTATTGGTAGCCGGCCCCTCCGGCGACGGGCCTCTGCCGCAGAACGGCTACACCCACCACGTCGGTTCCAGCTTCCGCTTCCTCTCCCCAGGCGATTCTGCCCGCGTCAACCTCAACCCGCTCGTCTCGCGGTCTATCCGCGAGTTCGTCAAAGGCCGCCGTTTCGATGTCGTCCACATGCACGAGCCCTTCCTCGGGTTCATTGGCCCCGCATTCATGAGCCATACAGATAGCGTCAAGGTGGGCACGTTCCACACTTGGCGGGAGGGGCCGCACATTCCATACATCGCCTTTTGGCCGCTGGTCGCATATTGGAACCGGCGCCTGGACGGCCGCGTTGTCGTCTCGGAGGCGGCCAGAAAGACGATCAGCCGTTACATCAAGGCAGAATATCGGCTCATCCCCAACGGCGTGGACTTCCACCGCTTTGCGTGCCCGTCCGAGACAGGCCCGCCACCCCACCTCGCCGACGACCGCCCGACGCTCCTCTTCGTCGGCCGCATCGAAGCGCGCAAAGGCATTCCCTACCTGCTCAAGGCCTACAGGCTCGTCAAGTCGCGCCTGCCGGAGGCGCGACTAGTCATCGTCGGCGAGGGCGGCCTCAAGGAGGAGTACCGCCGCATGGCCGCCGAAATGGGGCTGGAGGACGTTCTCTTCGAAGGCTACGTGGCGCCCGATCTCCTGCCTTCCTACTATCAGCGCGCCGACGTCTTCTGCTCTCCATCCACCGTCAACGAGAGCTTCGGCATCACGCTTCTCGAAGCCATGGCCGCTCACGCCCCTGCGGTCGCCACCTCGATCAACGGCGTCAATACCCTCGGCGAAAACGGCGTAACGGGCATCATCGTCCCTCCCAAGGATCCCGAGGCAATGGCCGAAGGCATCATTCGCCTCCTCGAGGACCGCGCCCTCGCCTCGCGCCTGGCGGACGCCGCCCAGAAGCGCGCCTTGCGCTATGACTGGGAACAGGTCGCGAGGGAGTTGCTTGCCTACTACGAAGAACTCGGGGCCTGAGCCGGCTTCGGGGACTGGGCGTTTAGCCGCTCGATGCGAACGGCGATCCACAACGCCAGGCTCGCGATTCCCAACCCCAGCACGCCATCGATGAAATAGTGATTGCCCGTGACCACGGTGGCGGTGAACATGGCGACCGGCAAGACCAGCACCACCGCCCTCCCAGGCACCCGCGCCAGCGCCATGTAGAGGGCAACCGCGGTCAAGAAGTTCCAGCCGACGTGCATGCTGGGCAACGCCGCGTACTGGTTCACTCCCGGAATGCTCTCGTAGGTGGGCGTAAACGATCCGTTCAGCGTGTCGATGAAGCCAATGTCCAAAAGGCGCGGCGGCGCCGTTGGCAGCGTCAGGTAGAAGCAGACTGCTATGAACCCGGAGAGCAGGAAGGCGTTCCTCGCCAGGACGTAGACCTGCGGCCTTCGCCAGTAAAGGAAGATCGCCGTTGGCAGGAGCAGCGGGAACAGGCCGTAGAAGTAGATGACGTTGAAGACGTGGATCAGGAAATCGTGCGAAAGCACCCACGTCTGGAGCGCCAACTCCTTGAAGATGCCGAGGTCGCGCTCAATGTCGACGATGTTGTGGCCGTTACGGAACGCATCCGTCACGCGGTCGGCAGCCAAGCCCCGCACCTGCGAATACACCAGGTATCCGAGGCCGACGATCAGGACTTCCTGAACAAGCCTTGCGCGGGAGAGGATAAATAGCCTTCCGGTTGCCTTGTGTTCCATCACTCACGAAGCGGCGAGCAAACCAACCGCCAGTGGCGGCGTTCCTGCCAACAAGACCCCTTGATTATACCGGCAACGCGCAACCATTCCCTGAGAGCGAACCCCGAGCAGCGGGCCAACCGCATTCGCCTTTCCTCCGTGCTTCTGAGCGGGCGTCAGCGGAACATGTCCAGCTCGGCAGCCCGCACGATCTCGCGCGCCGAGCCTTCTCCTCTCGGCACGGGATAGCCCCGGATCAACGCCACCGGCACGCGGTTCAGCTTCCCGGTCACCAGCTCAGCCGCGGAAGCCAGCTCGTCCGCAACGCAGATGAACGTCACCCGCAGCTCTCGCCCATGGGTGTCCACTTGGCCGACGTAGTCGATGATCGGCAGCATGCCCGCCACGCCGATCGCCACCTCCGTGTAGCCGGTTCGCCACGGCCTTCCGAAGGTGTCCGAGATGATCACGGCAACGTCGGCGCCGGTCTCGGAGCGAATCGTCTGGCGAATGCGCGCCGCGGAGGCGTCGGGGTCGAGCGGCAGGAGGACGAGCACGCCTTCCGGCGCGTTTGAGGCGTCGACGCCGGCGTTGGCGCAGACCAGCCCGTGGCGCGTCTCGCAGATGATCACGCCGTGGTCCATGCGCACGATGCGCTTCGACTCCCGCAGGACCACCTCCACGTGGCGGGCGTCCTTTTCCCAGTTGGCCGCCAGTTGCACCGCCAGCGGCGAAGGCTCCACGTCGTCGAGGCGCACGAGCCGCCCCTCCGACTTCGAGACCGCCTTCTGGGTCACGACCAGCACGTCGCCGTCTTCGGGGACGGTTGCCTGCGCCCTGCAGGCAGTCACTATCAGCCTGCCGAGGTCGTCGCCTGGCTGGACCTCGGGTATGCCTTCGACGCCGAGGATAGTCACCGCTGACGCCATGCTGGGCCTCGCTTTTCCCGGTCGCTCAGACGCCGACGATACGGATGTGCGATTCCGTCTTGTAGTTGCGGTTGATATGGAC
>DATMBD010000354.1:0-6379 GCA_035559355.1 Dehalococcoidia bacterium | reverse complement strand
CTCGACGCCGAAAGCGCGCAGTTCGGCCGGCGGCTCCTCCTCTGCCAGGAACTTGTCTCCGAACTGCTCCCGCGCTTGCCTGGCGAGCTCGATCACGTACTCGCCCGGATAGCCCTCCGGCGGTAGCTCGACGCTGTGGCCGAAGAGCTGCTTATAACGGGCCAGGAGCGTCTTCACAAACGTGTCCACCTGCGTCAGCTGGTCGTTGACCAGGTACTCCTTCTCCACGCGGTAGCCGGCCGCGGCGAGCACTCGCGCAAGCGAGTCGCCGATCGATGCCCAACGGCCGTTGCCGATGTGGAGCGGGCCGGTGGGGTTGGCGCTGACGAACTCCACCTGCACCTTGCGACCGCCGCCGAGGTCGCTGGCTGCGAAGTCGTTGCCTCGGGCGACGACGGTGTTCACCTGCTCGGCCAGCCAGGCGTCGGAGAGGCGGATGTTGACGAAACCGGGGGGCGCGACGCTGACTGCGCCGACGGCCGGATGGGGCGGCATGCGGCTCGCAATCGCCTCCGCGAGCGCGAGCGGCGCCAGGCGCACGGCTCGCGCCAGGCGCAGCGGCAAGCTGGAGGCGTAGTCGCCGTGCTCCGGACGGGCGGGCCGCTCCACGACGGGACGGTCGAGGCTCACGGGCGGCAGGACGCCATCGGCCTGGGCGGCTCTCACCGCCCGGTCAACCAACTCGGCTATTTCGTCCCGGATTCCCACGCTTTGCGCCTCTCAAAGAGAAATACTCGCCGAAGGCGAGTGAGAGGCCGATCATAGGCAGTGGAATCGGCAAGGTCAAATCGGGATTGAATCACCGGCCGCGGAAAGGCGCGCGCCGCTTGTAGCTCCGTTCACAACCCCTGTTGTGTACTGAAGGCGCTTGGTTAGAATGGGCGCTGAGGGAGCATTCATGTACGGACTCGGTCTCGTCAAGGGTCTCTGGGTCACGCTCCGGACCTTCTTCAAGCCGCCCGTGACCGTCCAGTTCCCGGAGGAAGTACGCCCGTTCCCTAAGCGCGCGCGCACGAGTCTCTTGTGGTTCGACGAGCGCTGCACTGGCTGCAGCACGTGCGCTCAGGCGTGTCCAGACGGTTGCATCCTGGTCGCCACCGAGCCCCGGCCGGACGGCAGCCTGGACAAGGTCCGGTACGAAATCGACTTCCGCATCTGCATGTACTGCGGCCTCTGCACGGAAGCCTGCCCCTACGAGGCCATCCAGCCCGGCGGCCCTTACCGCGACGCTGTCTACTGGTTCGACGACATGTACAAGGACAAGTATGAACTGACCCGCATCTCGCACGAGTACTTGCGCAACAACGACTACACGTATCCCAACGGCCTCAAGGCGCCGCGTTCGGTGATCGAGTTCATCGAAGCGGAGGCCAGAGGGCTCTCGGTACCGCCGCCGGCAGGCACGCACGCCCAAATTCCAAGCCAGCCGGAGGATGGCGGCAGGCCACGGACGATACCGGTCCGAGCGCCCAGCCTGGGAGGGAGAGCCTGACGCGTGGCTAAGCTGACGCTCAACGGCGTCGAAGTAGACGTCCAGGATGGCGCTCCCCTCGTCGAAGTCATAAAGCAACAGGGCATCTTCATCTCCAACCTCTGCTACATCGATGGCCTGCCGCCCTACGCGGGCTGCCGGACCTGCCTGGTCGAGATCGAAGGCGCGCGCGGCCTGCAACTCTCCTGCACGACGCGGGTCACGGACGGCATGGTCGTGAACACGAATACGGCCCAGGTCCTGGACGCCCGCCAGGCCGTGCTCTCGATCATCAACGCCAACCACTCGGACCGCTGTCTGACCTGCCATCGCCGCGTGCACTGCATGCCGGGAGACATCTGCCTGCGCGACGACACGGTCACGCACCGCTGCCTCACCTGCGCCAAGAACTACCGCTGTGAGCTGCAGACGACCAACGAAATGCTGCGCATGGCGAACTACGAGCCGTGGCTGGGCGAGGAGCGCACCTACTACGAGTCGGACCCGCCGCCGGCGGACCGCGCCAACCCCTGGCTGGAGTTCGACCCCCAGATGTGCATCATCTGCACGCGCTGTGTCCGCGCTTGCGACGAGATCCGCCACACAGGCGCGATCACGCTCGCCGGGCGCGGCTTCAGCACCCGGATCGCGTTTGGCGCCGGAGGCGCCGTCCACGAGTCCAACTGCGACTTCTGCGGCGCCTGCATCGACGTCTGCCCCACGGCCACCCTCCTCGAGAAGCCGAACAAGTGGATCGCCAAGACGGAGACCTGGGTTTCGACGACGTGCAATTCCTGCAGCGTGGGCTGCACCCTGAGCATGGGCGTCCGCAACGGCAAGGTGGTCATGGTCAAGCCGGAGCGGCTCAACCCCTTCAGCGCCGACCAGATCTGCGTACGCGGCCGCTTCCACTACGACGCCGTGCGGGCCCGCGACCGCCTCAGCCGCCACCTCGTGCGTCAGGGCGAGGCCCTGACGCCAACGACCTTCGAGTCGGCCGTCGAGACCGCCGCCTCCCGCCTCGCCGAGGCAGTGAGGTCGGGAGGGCCTGAGAGCGTCGGCTTCCTCGTCGGCCCCTGGGCGACGAACGAGGAGGCGTTCCTCGCAGCGAAGCTCGCCCGCAGCGTCATCGGGACGGAGAACGTGGACTCCACGGCCGGGCCTCTCGCGGATGCCATCGAGCGCGCGTTCGAGGGCGCCTTCGGAAGCCACGTCCTTCCGGCGGACCTCACCGCCCTCACCGGTGCCCGCACGATCGTCGTCATCGCCGACGACCTCGAGTCCACCCACAACATCGCGGCCTTGCGCGTCAAGGACGCCGTCGTCCGCAACGATGCGCGCCTCGTCGTCATCAGCGCGCGCTACGGCGAGGTATGCGACTTCATCGCCCCGCCTCCTGCGGGCTCGATCATGCCCTCGCCGCAGCGCGTACGATCGCCGGAGCCGACCGGCGTCTGGCTGAGGCCGGCTCCCGGCGGCGAGACGGCCACCGTCCAGGCCCTCGCGCGCCTGCTCGCCTCGCGCGGAGCGTCGAAGCCGCAAGGCGCTGAAACGCTCCTCGACGCGCCAGCCACCGCGCCTGGCGTCGCCGATATCGACCTCGAACGGGCGGCATCGATCATCGAGGCTACGGGCGATGGCCGCCTGGCCGTTGTTTTCGCGCCGTCGCCGGCAGCCCCCGCCCTGGCCGGGGAAGCGGCCAAGGCTGCGGCGAACCTGGCCATCGTCGCCTGTGGCGATCGGGCGGCCGAAAGCCTCTACTTCCTTACGCCCGAAGCCAACGTCAACGGCATCCGCGACATGGGCGCTCGTCCCGGTGCCGCAGGCAGGGGTCTGGCCGAAATGTTGAGCGGAGGCGCCCGCGCTCTCGTCGTCGTCGGCGATAACCCGATCATGCACGCCCGCGGCCGCGACCGCGTGGAGGAGGCGCTGAAGGCGCTCGACTGCCTGATCGTGATCGACTCTCTGCTGACGGAGACGGCGGCGCTGGCCCACGTGGTCTTCGCCGACTTGCCGGCCTACGGCAAGGAGGGGACCTACACGAACGCCGATCGGCGCATCGGCAAGCTCAACCGGGCCGAAGCTCCCGTGGGCGACCAGCGCAGCTGTCTGGAGACGCTGGCCGCGCTCGCCGAGGCCGTCAGCCGCGACCTGGGCAGAGAGCAGCCATCCCTGGCGAGCGACGCGGCCTCGATCATGGACGAGATCGCTTCCGCCGTGCCGGGCTACGAGGGCGCCCGCTACGCCGAGCTCCAGTCCGGCAGGACGCGGGCGTTGCCCGCATCGCCTTCTGGATGCCGGCTCCAGGCAGTGGACGCCGCGCTTCCATCAGCGGACGGGAAGCTGCTGCTAACGACGTACCGCAGCCTCTATACGAGCCTGGAAGGCGCGTCCATCCGCTCCGAAGAGGCGGACAAGCTTCACCGGGAAGAATTCCTGGAGATCAACCCTCAAGACGCCGCCGCCCTGGGCATCGGCCAGAACCGGCCGGTGGTCGTGGCCAACGGCGCGCAGGAACTGATCCTGTCCGCCGCCCTCACGGACGCAGTGGCTCCGGGCTCGGTCTGCATCCCCCTCTACTATGACGGCGGCGTTGTCAATCGCCTCCTCTCCGCGGACGGCGGGTTCGCTACCGTGAGCGTCCGCCCTGCCTGATGGGGGGACGCGCCTCGTCTGGTTTGACACCAAAGCCGCGGCGCCGATAAATTTGAGGAGCCCCGGAGGAGGCTGAACGTGGATGCAGTAGTCCGCACCGGCGGAAAGCAGTATCGCGTGCGCGCGGGATCGGTCCTGAGCGTGGCCACGCTGGATGCCGAGCCCGGCTCCACTGTTGAGTTGCGGGACGTCCTCCTGGTCAACGACGGCGACAACGTGGCCGTCGGCTCGCCAACGGTGCCGGACGCAGTCGTCGTCGCCCAGGTCCTCGAGCACGGCAAGGGGCGCAAGGTCGTCAACTTCAAGTACAAGGCCAAGGTCCGCTACCGGCGCAAGCGCGGCCACCGCCAGGGCTACACGAAGCTGGAGGTCAGCGAAATCCGCTTCGGCGACAAGCGGGCCGAAAGCCCCAAGCGCCGGACGGCGGACACCGAGGCCGCAGGCGCTAGCGAGCCCGCGTCCCAGCGCGCCCGCCCGCCGGAGGGCTTCGCGGGCCGCGCCGAGGAAGCCGCGACGCCTTCTCCTGCGCCGCGCCGCCGGCGCAGCGCCCAGGCGGAGCCGGCCGCGGAGACCGAAAGCGAGACTCAGGAATAGGTCATGGCCCACAAGAAAGCAGGCAGCAGCACCAAGAACGGGCGCGACAGCAACGCCAAGCGCCTGGGCGTGAAGCGCTTCGACGGCGAGAACGTCCTCCCCGGCACCATCATCGTCAGGCAGCGCGGCACGCGCATTCATCCCGGCAACAACGTCGGCGTCGGCCGCGACTACACGCTTTTCTCGCTTGTCGCCGGGCGCGTGAAGTTCGAGCCCTACGCCAAGGGCCGGCGCAAGCAGGTCAGCGTCTACGCGGAGGCCGGCGGATGAAGGAGAAAATCCACCCCCGCTACGTGGAAGCGACCGTGATCTGCGCCTGCGGCAATACCTGGAAGACGCGTTCCACCAAGGAGACGCTGCACCTGGACGTCTGCAGCCGCTGCCACCCGTTCTTCACCGGCGAGCAGCGCATCGTTGACACCGCAGGCCGGGTCGAGCGCTTCCGCAAGCGCTACGAGAGAACACCCGCGCGCCGCTAACTTTAGCGTCAAAACAACTGCAGAGGCCGCTCGTGTCCCGGGCGGCCTCGTTGTTGTCAAGAGCCTTTGCCCCCGCGAAATGTTGCTCGCGCGAGTCTGCTACCATCCCCGCGAATGCGAACTGGGCCTTTCTCGAAGCTGCAGAAGATCGCGGACGGCGGCTGGCTGGACGTCTTCCCGCTGCTTGCGCTTGCCGCCGCCGCTTATGCCAGCAGCCTCGACGCCTACTTCCATGGCGATGACTTCGTCGCGTTCGTGGACCTCGTGACGAAGCCGCCGCTGCAACACCTCCAGGACGTCCTCACCTTCTCCGATTCGAACTTTTACTGGCGGCCCCTTGGTCAGCTGTACTACCGAGGCCTCTACGAGGCCTTCGGCCTCGACCCCAAAGCGTTCCGGATAGCCAACCTTGCCGTCTTCCTGATCACGCTTGCCTTCGTCCACCGCCTCTGTCTCGGCCTCGGCCTGCCGAGGCCGGCGGCAGCCGCCGCAATGGTGTTCCTCGCCCTCTTCCCGAACCACGTCGTCAGCGTCGCCTGGGTGACGAACGCTCCCCGTCTCCTCGCGACGGCCTTCTTCGCGCTCACGCTCCTCCTGCTGCAACGGGCCTTCGCGGGCGGACGGCGCCGCGCGGCCTATGAAACCGGCGCATGGTGCTGCATGCTCGCCGCTTGCCTCTCGGACGAGGTCGCCATCGCCCTGGCGCCGGTGCCGGTGGCATATGCGGTCCTCGTCCGCCGCGAGTACAGAAGCCCGCTGCTCCTATCCGTCCGCGCCCTCGCCTACGGCGGCTTCGTCGCCGCCCTGCTGCCTTTGCAGTTCAGCCACACCCTCGACGATGAGCCGCGCTTGGCCCGCTATCACATGAGCAGCCACGTCTTCGATCAGACCTGGGCGCTCTTTTCCCAGCTCGCTCTGCCGCTGGCTGATTCGAACCCCATGGACGTGGTCGTCTCCACGATGCCTGACGAGCAGAGGATTGCCGGCGCAGCCGCGATCGCCTTTTGCGCCATCGCCCTCGTCATCGGCTCCGGGACCATGCGCTTCCTCGCGGTGTGGACCGCCGCAGCCCTGGCACCGTTCACGCTCTGGGACATGCCCGTTGTTGGCCCTCGTTATGTCTATATGGCGGCCGTGCCCTTCGCAATTCTGCTGGCGGCCGCGGCCGCGCGCACCGTCT
>DATMBD010000353.1:0-14949 GCA_035559355.1 Dehalococcoidia bacterium | reverse complement strand
GTCGCCTTGACTTTGTGGACGTAGGCGGAGTCCTCCGGCTCGTTCAGCATGTCCACGCACTGGCCGGTGATGTCGAATTTCCAGCCGTGGTAGACGCAGCGGATGCCTTCTTCTTCATTGCGGCCGAAAAAGAACGACGCGGCGCGATGGGGACAGGCGTCCTGAATGAGGCCGACTTTCCCGGACGTGGTCCGGAAGGCGATGAGGTCCTCTCCCAGAAGCCTGACCCGCACGGGGGCGCAGTCCGGCGTTGGCAATTCGCTCGACAGGAGCGCGGGCGCCCAGTACTGTCGCAGCAGGTCGCCCATTAGGGTGCCCGGGCCTACCCGGGTTAGAGCTTCGTTGTCTTCAGGGCTGAGCATGTCTCGGACTCTCCTTCTTCTACTTCCTTCTGCTTCAGGTCTCGATGGCTCCCACGAACCCTCTAAGTTTGCTTCGATTTGTCGTACCAGAAGACCGTGATCGGCCGCGCCGTTGAGGCCCACTGACTGAATCCTGGCACGATCCAGTGGCTGTTGCGCAGCCAGGGCTGATTCAGCGTGTAGCCCGCAACGGGCAGCGTGCTCACGACCGGCATGTCCGGCATCTCTTTGGCAAGATCGCGCTGAATCTGCTTGATCAGCTCCAGGCGCTTCTTGTCGTCGAGCTCGCGGCGCATCTTCAGGATGGAGTCGGTGATATTGGGAATCGGGTCCGGGGCCACCTTGTCTTTGCCGCCCGGCGTGTACTTCGTGGCCAGGAAGCCCTCCGCGTTGTAGGAGTTGGCGGTGCTCCAAAGGAAGTCCTCGAAGCCGGCGCCGGCGCTTGCTTTGAGGTCTCGCCAGCGGTTCTGTTCCACGGGCTGGATGTCTACGTTGAGGGCCTCGCGCATCATGCCGTGGAGGATCTCCGGCACGTTCTTGGGCCCGAAGTTGGCCCGGATCGTAAACGTGAGCTTTTCGCCCTTGTACCCTGCCGCCTCCAGCAGCTTCTTCGCCTCAGCGATGTCCTGCTTGAAGTACTTCGCCCCTTCGCCCATCTCGCTGGAGCGAGGGTCAATCCATTCGCCGGCGCGGTTGGCGAGGTGGCCGTCCCAGTAGGTCTTGACGTCCAGGCCGGCGTCCAGCCAAGTCTGCGTGCCGTAGGCGGCGTCGATGAGCGCCTCGCGGTCATAGAGCATGGAGACGGCCCGGCGTAGGCGCACGTCCTTGGCGAAGCGCGTCCCGAACAGCATCGGGTATTGGCCAGGGGCGCCGTAGACGCTCTGGGGCGTCATCTCGACTTTAGGGTGGGCCCGCTTCAAGCGAAGGATGGTCTCCGGAACCACGTCTGCGCCCGTGGTCCAAAGCGTGCCGGCCTCGAACTGCGCCTCCTGGGCTGCGGCTTCGGAGATGAACAGCGCGTTGAAGCCGTCAAGGAAGGGCTGGCCCTTCTCGTACCAATCCGGATTGCGCTTGTACTCCATGATGACGCTCGGCTCGTAGCGCTCCAGGCGGAACGGCCCCGAGCCGCGCATGTCCGTCTTGAGGTCGATCTTGTCCTCGCCTTCGATGGGACCGATGTACAGGTACCAGTAGGCCAGCGTCTCCTGGAGGCCGCCATAAGGCTCCGCCAGCTTGACGACCACGGTATTGGCGTCGGGGAACTCGAAGTCGTCAATGGTGCCGGTGGGGCTCTTGTCGCGGAGGATATCGGCCGTTACCGGAGAGACCGCTTTCACTCGCTGCCAACTCCAGCGCACGTCATCGACGGTCATGGCGCGGCCGTTCGTGGGCGGGCGCGAGTCGAACTTATGGTTGGGGCGGAGTTTGTAGGTGACGCGCAGCCCGTCCGGCGCGGCTTCCCAGGATTGCATGGCGTCGCCGGTGATCTTGTCGGCCCCCGGGAACTCCGTGGTGCTCTTGCCGTACTTGACCATGGTGCTGTACACGGGCGTGATCAGGCCCCAGGCCGCGGCGTTGAAGGTCGAGTGCGGGTCGAGGGTGACGACGTTGTTCGAGTGGTTGTAAGGGAAAATTCCTCCCCTTACGGCGCTGTCGGTTTCGTCCCTGATTGGCGTGAGCAGGCCGGAGCTGTCGCCCCCGGTGCCCTGATCTCCCCCGTTGCCGCCACAGGCGGCTAGGAAAGCGGCCCCTAGGGCTGTCGCCCCCGTAGCCGCCAGCGCCCGCCGCCTGCCAATGCGGCGGTTCAGAAGCCTAGACCAGTAGTTGCTTTCCATGACTCCCTCTCTACGGGCGAAGAATCGGGCGGCTCGGCCCCGGGCCGCCATGGTCGCGAAGGCCCGTCCTAGCGCGACCTCTCATCACGGTATGCCGCCCGTCGTTGTCGGCTGGGGCCTCGGCGGCAGCGGCTCCTTGTAAACCAGATCGACAAAGGTGGTCTGATAGGAAGGGACAAAGAACTGCTGGTAAGGAGCGCCGCAAAATGACGCCGGCTTCAAGTTCTCCCAACGGATGCGCCAATTCTCGTCGATGCAGTCCTCGTCTATGGATGCGGCCACGAGACGGCCGCAGATCATCAGCCGCGTGTCCCATTGCTTCGTCCACTCGACTTTGCACTCGAAGTGAGCGTGGCAGTCCGCGACACGGGGCGGCTTGACGACGAGGGACGGGATCGCTGTCAAGCCGGCGACCTCGAGCTCGTTCACGCCGGTCGGAAACGGCAGGCCGACGACGCGCGTCGCCTCCATGAGCCGCTGCTCGAAGGGCACCAGGTTGACGACGAACTCGCCCGTTTCGAGCACGTTGCGGTGGGTATCGTTGCGCAAACCGGAGGTGAACGCGATGAACACCGGATCATGAGCCACGCGCACGCAAGTCGCAAAGCCGGCGGCGTTCACCCGGCCCTGGGTGTCGACTGTGGTGATGATCACGGCGCTCGAGCCGAGCGGCCAGGCGTAGTCCCACTCCGCCTCCGGCACGACGAGCTTGGTCTTCAAGCAGCCTCCTTCCCTGCGACCGGCGAGGGCGCGATCGGTCACCGTTATTTGTACCGGTTCAGGTTAGGCTGTCAAGTACCTAACTTGTTAACTTCGGTTCTCAGCGCGTCTCGGCCCTCACGGCCTGCGCCTCCGGAATGACGGCCTGCCGCAGTTCTTTTGTCGCTTCCCAGTAATCGACGCCCTTCGGGAGGAGGGTCCAGCCAGATCGCTGGCGGTAAAACTCCGGGTTGTCGACCCCGGGCGGGACGGTGCCTTGGTCACGCAGTGCCTTCGCGGCCTCGATCAGGCGGCGGCGGACGCGGATGATGAGCACGTCTGTCGAGCCCAGGCGTTCACCCGTCCGGTCAGGCGTGGGCCCCGAAGACTCGGTGATGGCTCGGTCCTGGTCGCCGATGTTCTTGATCCCCGTGTATCCCGAGTGCGTGTTGTCCGTCCTTTGCAATTCGCGGTCGAGGCCGTAATCCGTCTCCGGTCCCAAGGCAAAGCGGAACCGACCCAGCCAGTCTGTCGTGTTCGGCAGAAGGCCGCCGACGGGGTTCGTGCCCGGCTGATAGGTGCGGGGCACCAGCGTGCGCATGTTCCACTGCATGGAGTGCTCGTCGTCGATGGGCACGGTCGCGACCATCCAGCAGCCGCTGCCCATTCGGCCGACGCCGTTTTGGGTGTAGAAGGGGAATAGGAAGTTCATGGTCCGCCAGTAGTCCTCCGGGTCTTCCGGGAAGGACTTGAGGCCCACCTTCGTCACGCCCCAGGGCATGTCCCTGGCGAAGAGCTTCGGCTGCTTGACGCCGATCACCCATTTGAAGTCTGGGCCCCAGGCGCCGATCTTCGACGCCCAGGAGGGGTCGATGGCCTCCTGCGGCACGGACCCGTAGTGAAGGAAGATCACGTGCGCCTGGTCCAGGTTGTTCTCGATGGCCAGCGACCAGTTGCAGTTGATCATGCTGGTGCCGACGACGTATGTGTCGACGATGTTCGGCTCGATCTCGGGCAGGGGCGGAGGCGTCTCCCGGGGCCCCATGTAGCACCAGACGATGCCATTGCGCTCGTACGTAGGGTAGGCGCGGACGCGGACCTTGTTCTTGAAGTTGCTGTCGGCCGGCTCGGAAGGCATGTCGACGCAGCGGCCTTCGACATCGAACTTCCAGCCGTGGTAGACGCAGCGCAGGCCGTCTTCCTCATTGCGGCCGAAGAAGAGCGAGGCCCCGCGGTGGGGACAGGCGTTCGCGACGATGCCTACCCTGCCGGAGGTCGCGCGGAAAGCGATCAGGTCCTCGCAGAGGAGGCGGATGCGGAGTGGAGGCGAGTCCGGTTGCGGCAGTTCGTCCCAGCGGACGGCGGGGATCCAGTACTGGCGCATCAGCTCGCCCATCGGCGTGCCGGGGCCTACGCGCATCAGCAGCTCGTTGTCTTGGGGGCTCAGCATGACGTCCCTCCGTTTCCACGTTTGGACTTCGAGTCGGCCCAGATCGATAACACATTAAGGTCTTTGGCTGCAACGATCCCGACGCTGCCGCAGCGTGAACGTGGTGACGAATGGAGGTAGACACTTAGCGTTTGTAGAGTAGGATTATCCGCGTGGAGCAATTCACGATTCTCGATAACGGCAAGCTGAGCGACTCCTCGGTGCTGCGCTCGATCGAGAAGCTGCGCGAGGACGTGCCCGACCTCGACGAAATCGCTGTCGAGTGTCACATGATGATCTTCAAGACTTACGCCGCCTACTTTACGGCGGTCGCTTCCCGCTATGAGGAGCTCGGCCTTTCCCACGCGCGCTTCAACATGCTCCGCTGGCTCCACCAGGCGGATGGCAACCGCCTGACGATGACGGAACTGGGCGCTCACCTCGAGGCCAGCGTGCCGAACGTGATCCGGATGGTCCAGGCGCTGGAGGCGGACGGGTGGGTGCGTCGGGTGCCGTCCGAGAAGGACAGGCGGGTCATGTACGTGGAGCTCACGCCGGAAGGACATGCCCGCTTTCGCCGCCTGCTCCCGCAGGCAATCCGCATCTGGGAAGAGGTGCAGGCCGGCCTCAACCCGGAAGAGCAGTCCATGCTCAGCCACCTCCTCGCCAAGCTCCGCGTCAGTCTATTCACGCGCTACATCGACCGCGATTTGGTCAGTTTCCGCATAGAAGAGAAGCGCCGGCGCGCCCGCGCCGCCGCTTCCAACCGCGCTTAGCTCTCATTCTTTCTCAACGTTGCGTGGCGGCGTTTCCCTTGACAGCCCCCGACGAGGGTACTAAAAACTAATCCGCTAAGTATTCGCCAGGCGCGCTCCGGCCGCGGCCTCGGCGCACCAGCAACCCCTCGCCCTAGCCCCGCGTTCCAGGAGGCTCATATGGCTTCGCCTCTCGCAGGCAAGACCGCGATCGTCACCGGAAGCTCCCGCGGCATCGGCAAGGTCATCGCTCTGCAGCTGGCGCGCGACGGCGCCGATGTCGTTGTCTGCGCCCGCACCGTCGAACCCGGCGAACTCCCGGGTACCATCGGCGAGACCGCCAAAGAGATAGAGGCCCTCGGCCGCCGCGCTTTGGCCGTGCGCCTCGACCTCGCTAGCGACGCCGACCTCGACGCCGTCGTTGACCAGACCGTGGCCCATTTCGGCCGCATCGACATCCTCGTCAACAACGCGGTCATCGTGGGGCCGAGGCGAAAGTTCGTCGGCGGCGACACCGAATTTTTCGACCTCGCGTACCGGGTGAACGTCCGCGGGCCCTTCGCGCTGGCGCAGCGCTGCGCGGCCAAGATGGCGGCCCAGGGCGGCGGCACGATCATCAACATCACCTCCGGCGCCGCGCGGCACCGGGAGGCGCCCACGACGCCAGCGACGGCGGCCGAGCTGGACGCCATGGACCCCTCGTACGGCGTCACCAAGGCGGCCCTCGACCGCTTCAGCAACGCCTATGCCAGTGAACTAATGCGGGACAACATCGCCATAATGAGCGTCTCGCCTGGCCTGGTGATCACGGAGCGGATCCGCCAAGCGGCTATTCGGCCCAACGTCGACTTTTCCCGGGCGGAGCCGCCGGAGGTGATCGCCAAGGCGGTCTCGTACTTGGCGCAGAACGGGATGCGTTTCACGGGACGCGTGCTGGTGGCGCGCGAGTTAGTGGCGGAGTTCAACCTTTAGGCGCCTTCGTCCGGCCGCACGCGAGTCTATCGAGGAGGAAGCAGATGGCAACCAGGCTCGACATCTTCATCCACATGGATGCCGTCGGCCGCAACGATTGGCAAGGCCCGCCGGACGATAGGCCGTTAACGGAGTTGGGCTGGAAGCAGGCGGAGCGGATCGCGGAGGAGCTCACGAAGGAGAAAGTGGACGCCATCTTCTCCAGCCCCGCGGCGCGCTGCCGCCTCAGCCTCGAACCCCTTTCCAAGCGGACGTCCTTGCCGGTCCAGGTGCTTCCCGGCTTCCGCGATACCCTCGGCTACAAGGCTCCCGCCGGTTGGGAGAACCCGAACCGCGAGGGGCCGGACCCACTCGGCGGCGCCTACTCCGCCGGCAGCGCCTACGCCGCCCTGCGCGAGATCGCGGCCCAGGTGCCCAATGGCCGGGCCGTTCTCTGCTCCTACGGCGACATCGTCCCGGCCCTGATGGCGTTCCTGGCCGGGGCCAACGGCGCGGAGATGCCGCCGCGAAACAACAAGAAGGGCGCCGTCTTCACGATCGTCGTCGACGGCGAAAAGGCAACGCTCCAAGGAAAGGACGCGCCGCCGGACTTTCCCCAGTAAGCCCGACAGCAGGAATCCCATAATCCCCTGGAAAGGGACGCGATCGTGGACAAGAGAGCCCTAGGTGTCGAGTACTTCGTCAAGGCCCTGAGCACCGGCGAGCGGACCGCTGCCCAGCGCCTGGAGCCGTTCCTGGCGGAGGACGTGGAGTACGACACGAATACCCAGCCCGGCGCCGTGCCCATCGGCAGGGAGGTGTTCAAGGGACGCGCCGACGTCCTCAACCAAGTCTTCGGTCTGTGGCCGGCGACCCCTGGTTATGCACGCCTCGGTTGGTCGGAACCGGAAGCGGACGGCGACAAGCTCAAGGTGGCGACCTCCGGCGCCGTCACCCTCGAATTCGGTTTCAACGATCGAGACGAGATCAGCCGCGTGCGCCTGGACGGAGGCTACGGGAGCGGCTTGCAAGCGCCGCCCGTCAAAAGTGGACCCGTGGAGACGATCCCGCTCGCAGTCAAGGGCCTGATCAACAACGCCCTGGCCAACCAGACGCCGGTGGTCGTCACTTACGTGGACGAGTCCGGCCAGCCCCATTCATCCTTGCGCGGGAGCGTGACTGTATTCAGCCCTACCCAACTCTCGATTTGGGTCCGTCATGCCGACGGCGGCCTGCCGCGAGCCGTCGTCAAGAACGACCGCGTCTCGCTCCTCTACAATGACCGCCGCGCGGGCGCGACGGTCATCTTCGAGGGACGCGCATCGATCAAGGAGGACGAGGAATCGCGGCGGAAAGCTTATGAGCTCTGCCCGGAGGTGGAGCAGACGCACGATCCCCATCGTCACGGCGTAGCCCTGGTCATCGACGTTACCCGCATGCAGGCGAACCTCGGCGCCGGCCGCGGCAGCTTCACCTTGACAAGGCCGGCGTGATCGAAAGCGCGCCCATTGAGGATATTTGACGCATTTATGTGCCGGTGGAAAGATGAACCGGCATGGAGCAAGACCGCGGCAAAGAGGCGGGGGCCGAACAAGCCTTCGCCGGCAGCGAGCCGGAATCGAACGAATGGGTCGCGGAGGGCGTGCGTCAGTACATGGCCCTTCTCGAGTCCGCCGATCCCTTGGCGATCGCGGTGCAGATGGCGCTCTGGCAAGCCAACCACGCCCAATTCCTTGCCAACACGCGCGCCATCGATGCCCTCAACCTGCCGGTGAGCATAACCGGCACCCGTCTGGCCGTGATGCGCATTCTGTATTGCGCGCCGGACAGGCAGCTTCCCTTGAACCTGATCGCGAAGTCGGCTGGCATCAGCCCGACGATGGTAACCAACCTCGTCGATAGCCTGGCGCGCGCAGGCCTCGTGCGGCGCATCGGCAGCTCCTCCGACCGTCGAGTGAGCCTCGCGAAGCTCACGCCCGAGGGCGAAGAGACCTTTCGCAAGGTCCTCCCGGTCATGAGCGAACGGATGACAGCCGCCTGCGCCGCTTTCAGCGACGACGAGAAGCGTCAACTGCTCAGTCTCCTCCAGCGTCTCTTCTAGCCGTCTCTTCTCGTCGCCGGAGCCCAAGGGTTCCTTTACTGGCCCAAACCTTTAGGGGTCGAAATTTTAGGGATTGACAGAATAAGGACCTTGAAAAATGATCACGTCATTGGCCGGTCCCGCAAGGACAGCTGGAGGAAAAACTTGACTAGCTACTGGCAACAGCCCCTCGTACGTCGCATCTCCCGCCGGCGGGCGCTGGCGGCCACCGGCGCCGCCGCGGCCGCGGCCGCGCTGCTCGCAGCCTGTGGAGGCGGCGATGGCGGCGAAGAAGAAGGCGGCGGCGCTTCTGGCCTCCTGGCCAAAGTGGAGGACACCACTGACAAGGCCAAGCCCGGCGGCACCTGGGTGAACCCCTTGCCCTCCGAGAACTTCCTGAACATGGACCCCTACGGCGTTACCATCGGCTCTGCGCACGCGCCTTGGGGATACAGCAGGCTCGTCATGTACAAGCCGGGCAAGTTCCCGGACGTCCCTCAAGGCGATGTCATTCCCGACGGCGCCGAGTCCTGGGAAATGTCGCCGGACGGCCTCACATTCACGTTCAAGCTGCGCGGCAACCTCAAGCTGGACCCGAGGCCGCCAACAAGCGGCCGTCTCCTCAACGCTCAGGACGTGGTTTTCAGCGCTCAGAAGTTCAAGGCGACCGGCGTTTCGCGCGGCGAATTCTTCAACGAGCTCTCGCCGAACTCGCCGGTCGCGACCGTGGAGGCACCGGACGCGCGCACCGTCGTCGTCAAGATGGCGTTTCCGATGGCGAACATGATGTCGCGCTTCGCCTTCCAGCGCTACCTCTGGATGATGCCGGTGGAAGCGGATGGGCGCTTTGACCCCAAGGCGGAGATGCGCGGCACCGGCGCCTGGCGTCTGGAGCGCTGGGAGCCCAGCCTTTCCGTCGTCTACGTTCGGAACGACACTTGGCACTTGAAGCCGCCCTTCTTCGAGAGGATGGAGATGCCAATCGTCTCCGAGTACGCCCAGCGGCGCGCTCAGTTCCTCGCCGGGAACATCCTCTCCTTCGCGCCCCTCGATGGCTTCGTGAGGATCCCCAGCGAGGAAGTCCTTCCTATGAAGGCAGAGCAGCCGAAGCTCAACCTCTACGCCGACCCATTCCCCGACGCTCGGCCTGCGATGATTAGTTTCGGCTTGCTGGAGAACTCCCCCTTCCTCGACACGCGCGTGCGGCGGGCCGTATCCATGCTCATCGACCGCGACACCTTCATCGACGTCTTCTACAACGTCAGCGCGTTCGAGAAAGAGGGGCTGCCTGTGGAGGCGCGCTGGCACAGCCACTTCGCAGCCGGCGAGCCGCCCTACTGGCTCGACCCGAAGGGTAAAGAGCTCGGAGAGGGAGCTCAGTACTTCCAGCTCAACCCCTCAGAGGCGAAAAAGCTCATGCAGGCTGCCGGCCACACCTCCGCTCTGCAGCTGCCGGCGCACGTCAGCAGCGCTTCCACCAGCACGGCGACCCGACAGCAGGAGGCGCTGCAGCAGATGATGCAGGAGGGCGGTCTCTTCTCGCTTTCCATCAACAGCGTCCCTACGAACGAGTTCAACCAGAAGTACTTCAATGGCGGCGGCCTCTACGAGGGCGTCGTCCTCAACCAGGGCCCGGGCGTAAGCGGTGACATCGATAACCACATCACGGTGCGGTTCAATGTCAAGGCAAACCCGCCCCAGTGCCTCTTCCGGACGGTCCACCCCTGGTACACGAAGATCCAGTCGCTAATTGAAGCCCAGCGCGTAGAACTGGACGAGAAGAAGCGTTTCGGCATCCTCATGGACCTTCAGAAGGAGATGGCGCTGCAGATGCCAGCCGTTCCCTGGCCAGGAATCGCCAACGGCTTCAGCCTGGCTTGGCCCGCGATGGGCAACTTCGGCGTGTACGTGGCGAAGTCCACGATCACGGCGCCTTCGGAGACCTGGCCTTCGCTTTGGTACGACGAATCGAAGAAGGTCTGAGTTCCGGCATGGAGCGCCGCCCGGGGCCGAGCCGTCCTGGAATTGCCGACTCGTATGCATCGATTTTTTCCCTGAGGACCGTGCATACTAGGCGCGATCGAGCACAGAACTCCATGGCGTAGAAAGGCGACTCTCATGAGGCACAGCACGGACCGCATCCTGGTTTCGCACGCCGGCAACTTGCCGCGCCCGGGGTATCTCGACGAGCTGATCGATGGCGGCAGGGCGCGGGAAGGCGCGAACAGGCAGGAGTACAAAGAACGCCTCCCAAGGGCTGTGAAGGAAATCGTCGATCGTCAGATCGAGCTAGGCATCGACATCGTCAACGACGGCGAATACGCCAAGGCGGGCAGCTATGGCGGCTACATGCAGGAACGGGTCGTCGGCTTTTCCAACGTGCCATATGACCCGAACCGCAAGCCGAAGCGCGGAGGCACCGCGGAGCGCGACCGTCTGCAGTTCCCGGGCTTCTATGCCTCCGGCCTCTGGTTCTCAGGCTCCGGCGGGCCCATTCGACCGGGCTTCGCGACTCCCGGTGAGGTGCGCCAGCCGAACACTCGCGAGACCCGCGCCTGCACCGGGCCGATCAAGTACGTCGGCCAAGAAGCCGTCCAGTACGACATCGCCAACCTGAAGGCTGCGATCGAGGGCAAGGACGTCGAAGGCTGCATCACCGCCCTCGGACCGCTCAGCCTCGGCGCCGGCGTGCGCAACGAGCACTACGCCAGCGAAGAGGAATACATGATGGCCGTGGCCGAGGCGTGCCGGGAGGAATACAAGGCGATCACCGACGCCGGCCTCATCGTCCAGATGGACGAGCCCGAGTTCTGCACGACCTGGTCGTTCTACCCGGAGTGGACGGTGGAGGACCTGCGGAAGTACCTCGGCTTTGCCGTGGAGGTGATCAACCACGCCCTGGAGGGCATCCCGGAGGAACTGGTCCGCTTCCACACCTGTTGGGGCAGCGGCCATCGCCCCCACGTCAACGACATCGAGCTGAAGTACATCGTCGACCTCCTCCTCAAGATCAAGGCGCAGTGCTACTCCGTGGAGGCGGCCAACGTCCGCCACGAGCACGAGTACCACGTCTGGGAGAACGTCAAGCTGCCGGAAGGCAAAATCCTCATGCCCGGCGTGATCTCGCACGCGACCGACCTCGTGGAGCATCCCGAGTTGGTGGCGGAGCGGATCGTCAACTACGCCGAACGCGTTGGTAAGGAGAACGTCCAGACCGGCACCGACTGCGGCATCGGCTCCCGCGTTGGCCACGAAGAGGTCGTCTGGGCAAAGCTGCAGGCGATGTCGGAGGGAGCGCGGATCGCGTCGAAGAAGCTCTGGGGCCGTTAAGCAGCGGCTGCGGTGCCGCCCGCCTGCCCAAGCGAAACGCGGGCGGAATCTTTGCGCTGGCGGCCGAGGCCAGCCTCTCCGTCAAAGGCGCCTTCTCAAGTCTGCCGCCATCGCTAGCGTAGGCGGCGAAGCATCCCGTCGGCGCCGTGAAGGCCCTTGGCCGCTTGCGCGGCGCCGGCCTGGTCTGGCTAGACTGGATTCGTGGACTCGCGCGGGATCGGCTTGGCGTTGATTGCCGGCGGGCTCATCGTCGCTCTAGTCGGCGTATTGGCGTATGCAGGGCTGTTCCGCTGGTTTGGGCGGCTCCCCGGGGACATCCACTACCGCGGCGGGAATGTCGAAGTCTTCGTGCCTCTCGCCTCCATGATCGCCGTCTCCGTGGTCCTCAGCCTGCTGCTGGCCCTGATCTCCCGCCTGCGGTGAGGTTAGACCGAGGCGCGCCGGTTATCCGAGGGCAGCGTAGCCGCCATCGACGGGGATGGCGGCGCCCGTGACGTAATCGGACGCGGGGCTGGCCAGAAAGACGGCTATGCCTGCGAGGTCGTCTGGGCTGCCCCAGTGGCCCTTCGGGATGCGGGCCAGGACCCACTCGTGGAGGCCGGGAACGTCCTCCCGGGCCCGCTTCGTCAGCTCGGTGTCGATCCAGCCGGGCAGCACCGCGTTCACCTGGATGTTGTCCCGCGCCCAGGCAGTCGCCAACGCCTTCGTCAGCTGGACGATGCCGCCCTTGGAGGCGGCGTAGGCCGCCACGAAAGGCGTTCCGAAGATCGACATCATCGAGCCGATGTTGATGATCTTGCCGCCGCCAACCGCCTTCATGTGGGGGTAAACCGCCTTGCTGGCCAGGAAGACGCTCGTGAGGTTGGTGTCCAGGACGAGGCGCCACTCCGCGAGCGACAGCTCCTCAGGCCGCTTGCGCACGTTGGTTCCGGCGTTGTTCACGAGGATGTCGATGCGCCCAAAGCGGGAGGCGGCCTCTTCCATGAGGCGCGTCACGGATGTCTCCTCGCGGACATCGACCTCGATGGCCTCGGCGCGGGCGCCCAGCGCCTGGAGCTGCTTCACGGCGGAGGCGCTCTTCTCGCGGTCGCGCGCCGCCACCACTACGGCCGCCCCCGCCGATGCCAGGCCCTTCGCCATGCCTAAACCAATCCCGCCGTTGCCGCCCGTGACGATCGCCACGCGACCGTTCAAGTCGAACGCCTGCAAGCGCAACCTCCCTTAGACAGACGAGAGTCTACCAGCCCGAAAAATGCCAAAGGCGTCCCTGTGTGACCCGCGGTTGATGCACAATATGCCCCAGCCCTGGCGAAGCGGAGAGGAGGAGACGATGAACGCGGCGGCAGAGTCCCGCAACATGCGCCTGCTGGCGCACCACGACCTCAACGGCTTTGGCAACGGCGGCGAGGGCATGAGCTTGCAGCGCACCCGCGATGGCCGTCGCGTCCTCTACATCGCCCACGAGTCGGCGCCGGTGAACTTTACGGGCGTGGACGTTACGGACCCCCGCGACCCCCGCGTTATAGTTCAGACGCGACTGCCGCACGGCGAGGTGCGGTCGAACTCGCTGGACGTCGTCGGCGACATCCTGGCGGTCGCCTACCAGACGGCCCGGCCCGGGCTGCAGCCTGCAGGCTTCGAGCTCTTCGACGTCAGCGACCCGCGGGAGCCTCGGTCGATCGCCATGTTCGACCGCTCGGGGCCGTATTCGCGCGGCGCCCACTGCCTTTGGTTCGTCGATGGCGAATACGTCCATCTGAGCAGCGGCGCCCCGGACTTCGAGCCCACGGCGCCGGCCGACGACCAGTTCTATAACATCATCGACGTCCGTGACCCGGCGCGGCCGCGCGAGGTGGGCCGCTGGTGGCTTCCGGGGACGCGCAAGGGCGACAGCGAGGCGCCGCCCCAGCGCCACACCCGCTTCGACGCTGGCTTCCGGACGCACAACGTCAACGTCTACCCGGAACGGCCCGACCGCGCCTACGTGGGTTATCTGGACGCAGGGATGATCATTTTGGACATCTCAGACATGAGCCGGCCGCGGATGGTCAGCCGCCTCGACTACCACCCGCCGATGCCTGGCTTCACCCACACCGTCCTGCCGCTATTCAGCCGAGGCCTCTGCATCGTCTCGGACGAGTCGGTGCGCCCGCATGGCGAGGACTGGCCGAAGCGGGCCTGGGTCGTCGACGCCAGCGAGGAGTCGAGCCCGATGATCGTCGGCTCGCTGCCTTTGCCGCCGGTGGAGGAGTTCGCCGCCCGACCGGGCCGCTTCGGCGCCCATAACCTGCACGAGAATCAGCCCATCGCCACAGCCTACCGGTCGGATACGGAAGTCTTCGGCGCCTTCTTCGGCGGCGGCGTGCGCGCCTACGACGTCTCGAATCCTTACCAGCCCGCCGAACTCGGCTATTTCATTCCGCCGGCGCCAAGAGGCTCGGACATCGGCGCCGCGCAGATGAACGACCTCTTCGTGGACGAGAACCGCATCATCTACGCTATCGACCGCCACACGGGCGGCCTCTACGTTCTCGAGCTGACCGTCTGAGAGGCACGGCACCCCGGCACGAGGGCAAACCCGAAGCCGGGGCGGGTGATGCGATGGTACCGGTTGCTGCCGACGTGATGGCCGCTCACGTGCCGCCTCGGGGGCAGGCGCAGAGGGCGGAGAGGTGGTTACAGCAGACGGCGCAGGGGCTTGCGGCCGGGACGCGGATCGTAATTCGCCTTGAACATCTCGAGCTTGTCGCGCTCGATGAGGTACTTCCCGGCGAAGATGACGGCGGGCACCTTTTTCTGCTTGATGAGGCGCCTGAGGCTCTGGGGGTGGATGCCGAGGATGCGCGCGGCTTCCACCAAATCCATGTAGTTGTCGAACGGGTCGCTGACCATCTCGCCTCAGAAGGCCCCGCTGATTACGAGAGCCCGTCCAGAGGGCGGGCGCCTAGAGAATATAGCACGATCAGTCAACAGCTTAAACTTTTCTGCGTTTAGCCAGACGCTTTCTAATCGCATCGGCATAGACACGGCGAAGGCTGGCGCCGTGCTTCTTCATGCGTTCCTGCCCGGCGCGTCTGCGCTTCTCTCGCCGCAGCCAACGCGGCGCCGTCGCCTCCGATTCATCGCTCACGCCTCTATCCTAGCAAGGCTTTCGTGCTCGCGCTCGGAGCCTTCCTGTGCGTAGAATCCGAGGAATCACACCCGCGGGAGGCCAAGAAGCGGAAAGCTCCTCACTTCCCCTCGCTGGCATCCGGGTCGTCGCCTTCGAGCAGGCGGTGGCGGCGCCGCTTTGCAGCCGTCACTTCCGTGACCTCGGCGCCGACGTCATCAAGGTCGAGCGCCGCGGCGAAGGCGACTTCGCCCGCGCCTACGACAGCGTCATCGGCGGCACGTCCACGTGGTTCGCGTGGCTCAACCGCGGCAAACGCAGCCTGACGCTGGACGTGAAGCACCCGCGAGGCCGGGAGGTGGCAGAGCGGCTGGTCGCGGCCGCGGACGTCGTCGTCCA
>DATMBD010000352.1:0-3184 GCA_035559355.1 Dehalococcoidia bacterium | reverse complement strand
GGAGCGCCTGCCTCCTGGGCCGGAGCATGCGGGTGGCCCGTCGACGTTAGCCCTGGGGGTACAGGGGGCAGAGCCCCCGAAGGACGGGCAAGCGGGCAAACGGGCAATCGGGCAAGCCGGCGGGCAATCTGGCAATCTGGCAATCGGGCAAGCCGGCGGGCAATCGGGCAAACGGGCAGTCTGGCAGGGGAAAGCCGTCCCGTCGGCGAAGCCGGGGGATTCATCCCGCGGGGTCCTTCTCCTCTCCAGGGCCCCTTCGGCGCCTGCCGCCCCTGAACGTCCCCCCCAACGCCGCGGCTTCGACATCACCCGCGACCTCACTTACCGCTTCCCGGACTACGAATCCCCGGACGGCCGCAGCGCCGACGAGTTCCTCCGCGACCTCTGCTACGAGAAGGCGCGCGCGCAGTACGGCTCTCCCCTGCCGGAGGACGTCGAGATCCGCCTCTTGCAGGAGCTCGATCTCGTGCGTCAAGGACGGCGGGCAGGCTTCTTCCTCCGCCTCTGGGAGCTGGTTGACTACGCCCACCGTAATAACCTCCCTGCCCGCGGCCGCGGCTCCTCCGTCGGCTCTATCGTCTGCTTCCTCCTCGGCCTTTCCGGCATCGACCCCATGAAGTACCGCCTCGTCGTCGAGCGCTTCCTGAACGAAGAGCGCCTCGAGGAGGACGTGCCCGACATCGACATCGATTTCGGCCGCGAGGCGCGCGACCGCATGTTCCGCCACATCTTCGCCGGCTACACGACCGACCACGCGGCGATGGTCGCCTCGCTGATCGAGTACCGCTACGCCAGCGCCATCCGCGACGTCGGCAAGGCGCTGGGGCTGCCCGAGGGCGAGATCGACAAGATCGCCAAGCGCATGCGCAGCCGTTTCGCCGGCCGCCTTGCCGGTGAACTGGCCTCAATGCCGGAGTTCGGGCCGCGGCTGCGCTTCCCGATCTGGCGTGACTTCGTGGAGCTGGTGGAGGAGCTGCACGGCATGCCGCGCCATCTCAGCCAGCACTCCGGCGGCATCATCATCTCCACCAACCGCATCGACGAGCAGGTGCCGGTGGAGGCGGCGGCCATGGACGGCCGCTTCATCTGCCAGTGGGACAAGGATTCGGTCGCAGATGCCGGCTTCATCAAACTCGACCTCCTCGGCTACCCGAGCCTCGACCAGCTGGCGCGCGGCCTCCGCTACGTGGAGGAGCGCCACGGCCGGCGCATCCTACCCCACCAGATTCCCCTGGACGACCCCAACGTCTACGAGATGATCCAGGCGGGGGACGTTCTGGGCATCGTCCAGATCCAGAGCCGCGCCCAGATCCAGGTTCTGCTCCGCATCAAGGTCAGGAGCATCGAAGACCTGATCATCCAGGTGGCGCTGATCCGGCCGGGGCCGATCCAGGGCGGCGCCGTCCATCCCTACATTGCCCGTTGCCTGGGCGAGGAGCCCGTCACCTATGACCACCCCAGCTTGGAGCCCGCGCTGGCGGAGACGAAGGGGGTCTTTGTCTTTCAGGAGCAAGTCATCCAGGCGGCGATGGCCATCGCCGGGTTCACCAGCGGCCAGGCGGAGATGCTGCGCCGGGCCATGAGCCGCAAGCGCTCTCGCGAGGCGATGGAGGCGCTGCGCAACGAGTTCCTGGCCGGCGCCGCCGCCCGCGGCATCGACGCCCAGACCGCCAACACCGTCTACGAGAAGATCCTCGCCTTCGCCGAGTTCGGTTTCCCGAAGTCGCACGCCGCGGCCATGGCGGAGACGGCCTTCCGCGTCGCCTGGCTCAAGCGCTACTACCCCGTCGAGTTCTATTGCGCCCTTCTCAACGAGCAGCCGATGGGCTTCTACAGCCCGGAGGTGATCTGCAACGATGCCCGTCGCCACGACATCGAGATCCGGGGCGTCGACGTCAACCGCAGCCAGGTCGAGTGCACGATCGAGTCCGAGGCGGGCTCGGGCGACGCCATCCGCCTCGGCTTCCGGTATCTGAAGGGCCTGGGCGATGCCGCCTACACGCGCCTGACGGAGGAGCGCGCACGCGGGCCGTACCGCTCGCTGTGGGACTTCTGGCGCCGCACCCGCCTGGGCCGGGAGGCGATCGAGAACCTGATCCGGGTCGGCGCCTTCGCCTGGACCGGCCTCCACGAACGCGAGCTCCTCTGGCAGCTGGGGACGTTCTACCAACCCCTCGGCGAGCAGCTGCCGCTGGAGTTCGGGCAATCTGGCGATCTGGCAATCGGGCAAAGCGGCGGGCAAACGAGCAATCAGGCAATCCGGCAATGGGCAGCTGTCTCGCCGGTGAAGCCGCGGGATTCATCCCGCGGGATTCTTCCCCTTCCGGACCCCCCGTTGCCATCCGCCTCAGGGGTACAGGGGACGGAGCCCCCGAAGAGCGGGCAAACGGGCAAACGGGCAATCGGGCAGGGGGAAGCCGCTCCCCAGAATGATGGCCGCTGCTGCCTGAAGGCCGCGGCATGGGAGCGCGCCGATGAATCCCGCGGCGTCCTTCCCCTCCCCGGCCCCTCCCTTCCCCGCCTTCGCCCGCCCACCGCCAAGCAGCGTATCCTCGCCGACCTCGCCCTCAGCGGCATCGCCGTGCGCGGCCGCTCCATGGACCTCGTAGCCGATCAGCTGCACGAGGGCGTCACCCCCAGCCATCTCGTCAACGAGATGCAGCCCGGCCAGAAAGTGACGGTCGCGGGGCTGGTCGCAGTGCGCCAGGCTCCGGAGACGGCGAAGGGGTTCGTCTTCCACACGCTGGAGGACTACCACGGCCTCATCAACGTGATCACGGCGCCGAGGCTGGTGCCGAAGTACCGCTGGCTGATCGAGCGGGCACCGGCGCTCATCGTCCACGGCCACATCGAGCGCCAGGAGCGCTCCGTCAACGTCATCGCCGAGCGCTTCGAGCCCCTGCCCGTGGTCTCGGACCTGGAGCGCCGCGTCCACAGCTTCGGGTAAGAGTCGCAGAAGACGTAGCCGGGGTGTCCTCACCCCGGCCTCATGTCCCGCCGACCTCACCCCTGCCTGCCTCGACGCAGAAGACGTAGCCGGGGTGTCCTAACCCCGGCCTCATGCCCGCCGGCCTCACCCCTGCCTGCCGCGGCGCAGCAGACGTAGCCGGGGTGTCCTCACCCCGGCCTCATGCCCCACACAACCGCGAGCCTCCAAAAAACGCGAGGCGGGCTAAACGAGGGG
>DATMBD010000351.1:0-3604 GCA_035559355.1 Dehalococcoidia bacterium | reverse complement strand
CCGTGCCCTCCATCTGAACCTTCCACGCCTTGATGTTCGAGTAGTCGATCGTCACCTTGGTGATGCTCCCCGCGTCGTCCGACCCGGGATTGACCTCGCCGGTCACCTCCTTGCCATCCCACTGCAAGTTCAGCAGCAGGCGGTTCGGCTTCTCCTTCGGCCCCCACTCGCCGCTCCACTGGCCCTTGAGCGGGTGGCCGAACTGGGCGGCCGCCCCGGCTGGCAGAACCACGAGCATCGCCGCGAGAGCGGCCACCAGCAACCCGTTTCGCATGTCGCCCGTCTCCTACCGGGTTCCGCTCGTCGCGCCAGCCGGCCGCTGTCCAGGCTGGGGTCGAGGCCCGAAAATCGGCTGCCCGAAATCGTCCGTCAGGCGATAGAGGTACTGGTTATTTTCCTGGCAGATGTACTCCGGTAGCTCGGCATCGGCTCGCCAGGGAATGTCCCAGGCGACGGTGAACGGCCGCGTGTAGGCGCCGGGATCGGTGATTGTCGCCTCGTAATGAAGCGTCTGCTTGTTGGGACGTGTCCACCGCTCGACGACATGGAGCATGTCGGTGTGCGGGTGGCCGTAGTAATCGAGCCAGGTGTTCTCGTTGAAGCCCCTCGTCTCGACAACGAGCGTGTCGCCTTCCCAGTGGCCGATCGAATAGCCAAGGTAGGTCGGGTTGAGCGCGTCGCCTTCGGGGAACTTCCGGCCGTCCATGTAGATCTCACGCCAGATGTGCGTCGCCCCCTCGAAGATCATGATGATGCGCTTGTGCTCGGGGAGCTGGATGATCTCCATCTGGTAGGGCGTTGCCATCATGCGCGGCCCGCCAGGCGGAAGACAGTACCCCTCCGGGTCGTACTTCGATTCGTTGGCGGAGTGGTAGTCGTAGATTGCCGCCGACCAGGGCCTCCACGGCATCCACGGCTCCGACTTCGCGCCCCCTCGCCCGCCGCCTCCGCCGCCACCTCGCGCGCCCCCGCCGCCGGCGCGCGCCTGCTGCGCGGCCTGGATCTCGGGCAGTAACTCCGTGCTTCCGGGCCCCCTGACCACGTACATCGCCATGTTCTGGATGTACGGCACGGCCCAGACGCCCTTTTCACCCGGAACGCGGCCGAAGTTCACGGTCCCGTCCGGGAGCCGGGGCGCCGGCTCCACGGGGCCAGCCTGACGGCCGCGGCCGCCTCGCCCGCCTCCTTGGGTCGCTTGCGGGCTTGCCGCCGCGCCGCCCTGACCGGCGGCGACCCAGAGCGTGGAGGAGAACACCACCACCGCAGCCGCGCCGACGAGCGCGGTCCGGAGGGAATGGGTCAAGACAGACTCCTCGGGTTAGACAGACTCCTCGCGTCAGGGCGTGACGCCCTGGCTGGAAGCCGCAAACAGCCTCTGGCCGGTCTTGGCCAGAATGACGACGCGTGCGTTGCCGGTTGGACTACCGTCCTTCGCCAGGCTGCCTTCGACGGTCACCACATCGCCGATCTTGAGCGTGTTGCGCGTCCAGCCGTTGCGCATCAGCCCATTCGGGCTGCCCATCTCCATCGCCCAGTTGGTGACCTTGCCGGTCTTCTCGTCCTTGACGTCGATGTAGAAGAACGTGTGCGGGTTCATCCACTCGACCTTGGTGACCGTCCCGGTCATCTTGAACGGCTTGTTGGCATCGAACTCAGCCGAGAACGAGTGATGCGCAACAACGGGGCGGATCGACGCCAGCAGCGCCAGGCCGGCGAGCGCCACAGCAAACTTGGTTCGCATCGAAACATTCCTCCACAGGGACTTTAGACCCGTTCACAGATCGCTACGGCAGGCAGGTCTCAACCGTTACAGGCGCCTTATTGTCCACGGCTTACCTCGCGGCTGTCAACGGTTTGCGGCCGGCTTTCACGCCATCGGCTGGGGTGGCCCAGGGCTTGCGGCGGAACGTTTGGCCGGTCAGCTTCCGCAGCCGGAAATAGGGCTGCAGCACCTCGAGGGCGCGCGACAGACTTTCGGCAAGATGGGCGCGAACGGCAGCGGCAGCCCGGTCGGGATCGTCGCTGACGACGGCCTGGGCCAGCTCCGTGTGGCGAGCCGGCGGGTCGTCGGAGCGCGGCGTGCGGATCGCGCAGAGCCAGATCGAGGCCAGCGCGTGCGTTCGTTCGATCGCCTCCACCAGCGCCGGACAGCGGGCGCACTGCGCGATGCGGGCGTGCAGCCGCTGGTGCGCCTTCACGTATTGCGATCGATTCGGTCGCGGCGCCAGCGCGTCGACGCGCGCCGCGAGGTGGAGCAGCTCCCGTCGCTCGGCGGCCGTGGCAACCTGGGTGAACCGGATGGCGGCCTGCACCTCGAGCGCCTCGCGGACGATGTAGTGGCCGCGGACGTCCTCCGGCGAGGGGATGCGGACGCGCGTGCCTGCGCGCGGCCGGCTCTCGAGCAGCCCCTCGAATTCCAGCCGCAGCAGCGCTTCCGAGACGGGGAGGAAGCTCATCTTGAGCTGGGCGGCGAGCTTCCGCCGGGAGATCACCTCTCCCAGCCCGATGTCGCCGCGGAGGACGCGCTGCCTGACGAACGCGTACGCTTCCGCCGCGAGACTGGCCGGCTCGGCTGAGGCTTTCATGGCCGCGGGTGGATTCTACCCCCGATGCGCCGGCCCTTCGTCGGCAATATCACCGTCCTCGTATCCGAGCTCCTCCGAACGCCCCCGATTCCGGTCGTCGACCTTCTCCACGAAGCCGCGCTCCTCGGCATCCTCGGTCTGGGGCGGAGTCGGCTCCATGTCGTCCTGATCAAGCAGGAACTTCATCGGACACCTCCCCGACACCGGCCTCACTGGCTGCTGCCGCCCCTCCGGTCCCCCCGCTTCAACGCCCACCCGGCCAGCCCGACGATCGTCAGGCCGACGAGGCTGCGTTTGACCCACGGGCGGGGCGGCTTGTTCGGTGCCAGCAGCTCTCGGTACGCCTCGGCTTCGGGCGACGTCGCCGGCCGCGGCCGCATGCGCCGTTCCGGCGCCGGCACCCAGCGGGACAGAAACGCAAACGCCTCGGACGCGCACACCGGACATGCCTGGGCGTCGTGGATCTCCTCACAGTCGAGACACAGGCGGGCAACCCGGAGCTGCATGACACCACGATAGCGCAGCCAGGACGGCAGGTGACCAATGGCTGGGATGTCCTTCGTCAAGCCCAGGCAGGCACATGCCGGGCCACCAGCGACCGCGCTAGTTGACCGTATGCGTAAGGCTTCTTGCGGATGTTCGAGGAAAGTGGTCGGGGCGACTGGATTTGAACCAGCGACCCCCTGCGCCCAAGGCAAGCCGGGGAGAGCCTGCGAAGTGCTGATTGCCGAACATTTTGCGGCGCCAGAGAAGCCGTGGGCCCAAATTTGGGCCCACTCGAGTGGCAACGAGCGGAGGCTCATGGCGTCACGCGTAGAATGATCACGCCGCCTCGCGCGGATGCACGTCGCGCTTGATCCTGTCGGCGGACGTGCGCATGGCAACGTCGAGGTCGTACGCGGCCTGGAGGTTCATCCAGAACTCTGGCGTCGTCCCGAAATACCGTGCCAGTCGGAGCGCCGTATCAGCCGTGATGCTGCGACGGCCATTCACGATCTCGCTCATCCTCGTCACGGGCA
>DATMBD010000350.1:0-7401 GCA_035559355.1 Dehalococcoidia bacterium | reverse complement strand
GGCTGCTGCCCTCCCCTGCCTTTTGCCCTCCGCACTCTGCCCTCTGCACTCTTCTCCGCGGAAGGTCTATTATGCTTGCGCACTCGATTCCCGGCGTGTCCCTAGTCCTAGTGGAGGTTGCGCGTGAAACTGCTCTTCTTCGATGACTTCAAGCTCGGCGTGGCCAAGGGCGACCAGGTAATCGACGTCTCCAGCGTCGTCGCGGACATCCCCCGCCTCCAGCCCCAGGACCTGATGAGGGGCCTCATCGAGCGTTGGGACGAGTACAAGGGCAAGCTGGAGGCCTACGTCAGCCAGAACAGCGGCGTGCCCCTCGCCTCGGTCAAGATCAGGCCGCCGCTGCCCAAGCCCAGCACCATCGTCTGCATGGCGGTCAACTACCTCGAAAACCACACCATGCCTGAGCCGGCGCCCATCAACGCCTTCCTCAAGTCGCCGCACTGCGTTATCGGCGACGGCGACACGATGGTCCTGCCCGACATCCCGGCGACGGTCTTCGAGGGCGAGGCCGAGCTTGCTGTCGTCATCGGCAGGCGCGCCTCGAACGTCTCCCGCGACCAAGCCATGAACTACGTGTTCGGCTACACGAACTTCATCGACGGCTCCGCTCGCGGCGTCCAGCCCGCCAACCAGAGCTTCTACCAGATGAAGTCCCGCGACACGTTCGCGCCTATCGGCCCCTTTATCGTCACCGCCGACGAGATCCCCAACCCGCACAAGCTCCAAGTCCGGCTCTGGAACAACGGCGATCTCATGCAGGACTTCAACACGGACGACATGGGCAACGACATTCCCCGCTGCATCGAGTGGGTGAGCTCCATCCATCCCCTGGAACCGGGCGACATCCTGGCTACGGGCACCAATCACCGCGGCCTGCACCCCTTCCAGGACGGCCAGAAAATCGAGATTGAGGTCGAAGGGCTCGGTCGTCTGCATATCAATGTCCGCGATGACCTGAAGCGCGAGTGGCCGCGCGAGACCCGGCTCGACCGGCTGGAGAGGGCCCGGGCCGCCGGCGAGCAGGTGGGCTACGTCGGCAGCACCAGCGTGCAGATCAAAGGCAAGTACGCGCCGGCGGAGGCCAAGGCTTAGCGAGGGTGTTGGTCGTGTCGGGAGCGGCGGCGTCGATTGGTTAGACCTCCGCGGCGAGCGCGGCGAAGCCAGCGCCTGAATCGCCGGACCGTTCAAAGGCTTGTCCAGCCAGGGCCGGAACAAACACTTCGGGAGGCTGCAATGGCTACAGAGACTCAAACACCCGCTTACGTAGAGGAGGACGTCGGCAACATCGCCCTCCTGGAGCACGTGAACGTCCAGATCGACGACCAGGCGCTTTCGACGCTGTTCTACGTCGTCGGCATGGGCTTCACTCGCGACCCGGAAATGATGGTGGGCCTCGAGAACATGTGGGTGAACCTCGGCGAGCAGCAGTTCCACCTGCCCACCGGCAAGCCCCAGGTCCTCCGCGGACACGTAGGCATCGTCACCCCTAGCCTCGACGCCCTCGCTGGCAGGCTCGAAGCCGTCGCCCCCAAGCTGGAGGGGACGAAGTTCGCGTGGTCGAGAAGCGAGGACTGCATCGAGGCTGTGTCTCCGTGGGGGAACCGTTACCGGTGCTACGAGCCCAGCCCCGAATTCGGCTCCATGCGCCTAGGCATACCGTACGTCCAGTTCGACGTGCCCCGCGGCACGGCCCGCGGCATCGCCGCCTTTTACGACCAGATCATGGGCGCGCCCGCCACGGTCGCCGGCCGCGACGGCAACGACGCCGCGGAAGTCTCGGTTGGACAGTACCAAAAGGTGATCTTCCGCGAGACCGACCAGGTCGCCGAATACGACGGCCACCACATCGCCGTCTACGTCGCCAACTTCTCGCGCCCCTACGCCATGCTGGCCGAACGCGGCCTCATTACGGAAGAGCCGCGCAACCACCAGTTCCGCTTCGTCGACATCGTCGATCCTGCCACCAACCAGAAGCTCTTCAGCATCGAGCACGAGGTACGCGGCCTCAAGCACCCGCTGTACCGGCGGCCGCTGGTGAACCGCGTCGTCGGTCAGTTCGCGGAGCCGCGACGGGTGGACGGCCGCACTGTGCTCGGCAGCGTCATGTAGGGTCGCGGGCGCTTCACTTTGGGGCTACGAGGGCTCGTTTCTCGATACGGGCCCTCTTCTTTCATCCGGACCGTTCAGTCCTCACGTTCCCGTGCCGACCTTGCCAGTAACGGCGAGCGGTCGGGCCTGATTATCTAAATGCCTGGCCACGCGAGCCATGCTGCGCCATACTGCCCTCCTGAGGACAGGTACGGCGCCATCCGTCCCACGCCCTAGGAGGCGTCCAATGCGCTGGCTCTTCGCACTCGTAACGCTCCTGGTTATCGCCTCGGCCTCTCCGCCCCTGCTTTCGTCAGCAAGGCCTGCGGCGGCCAAGGACCGCTTCGTCGCCGGCGAGATCATCGTCAAGTTCCAGCCCGGCGCCGCGGCGCAAGCGAAGCAGGCCGCCCACCGGGCCGCTGGCGGCGCCACCATCGCCTCGATCCCTAGCCGAAACCTGGAATTGGTCAGGGTGCCGCCGGGCCAGGAGAGGCAGTTCATCGAAAAGTATTCCCGGAACCCCAACATCCTGTACGCGGAACCGAACTTCATCCGCAGCATCCCGGAGCCCCTCAGCCACGCGCCCGGCACCGAGGTGCTCCCCGCCGACTACTACTTCGATGAGCTCTACGGCCTCAACAACGTGGGCCAGATGTTCCAGTGCATGCCCTGGCCGTTCGGCGGCGAACTCTGCTTCTACGTCGGCACGCCGGACGCGGACATGGACGCCCCGGAGGCCTGGGCGATTTCCACCGGCGGGCCGGTGAAGGTCGCGGTCATCGACACGGGCATCGACTACAACCATCCGGACCTAAAGGCCAACTACGCCGGCGGCTACGACTTCCTCAACAACGACAGCGACCCCATGGACGATCAGGGCCACGGCACTCACGTTTCCGGCACCATAGCGGCGCTCATGAACAACCAGACCCTGGGCGAAGAGGAAGGCGTCGTCGGCGTGGCGCCCAACGCCAAGCTCCTCGCGTACAAGGTCTGCGGCCCGGATGGAAACTGCGACGACTTCGCCATTCAGCAAGCCGTCGACGCCGCCGTCGCGGCCGGAGCCAAGGTCCTCAACATGAGTTTTGGCGGCCCTGACATTTCGCAATCGCTCAACGAAGCCATCCAGCGCGCCTGGAACGCGAACGTGCTCACCGTCGCGGGAGCTGGCAACGAGGGCAATACAGCCCTCTTCTACCCCGCCGCGTTCGAGAACGTGATCGCCGTCGCCGCCTACGACGAAGACCACCGCCGCGCCACCTTTTCCACCTACGGCAACTGGGTGGAGGTCTCGGCGCCCGGCAACGTAATCATGTCCACCTACCCGATGGCCGCCTGTGGCGGTGCCGGCAGCGTCCCGGGCGACACTGGTTGCTACACGTGGCTGAGCGGCACGTCCATGGCCACGCCCCATGTTTCCGGCGCCGCCGCCCTCGTTTGGAGCCGCGCCGACGTTACCACCGCCGCCCGGGTCCGCGAAATCCTCCTCCAGAGCGCCGACGGCCAAGGCGTTGCCAGCGTCCGACTCGACTCCTGGACCCAGTACGGCGGCGTCAACCTGCACGACGCCCTCACGTACGGCTCCACCAACACCCCGCCCGTGGCCGATAGCCAGTCGGTCTCCACGCCGGAGGACACCCCCGTCGCCATCACGCTGACGGCTTCCGACGCCGACGGCGACCCGCTCACCTACACGGTCGTCAGCGGCCCGAACAAGGGCAGCCTCAGCGGCACGGCCCCCAACCTCACCTACACGCCAGGTCCGGACTACGCGGGCTCCGACAGCTTCACGTTCAAGGTCAGCGACGGCACCGCCGACAGCAACGTCGCCACCGTTTCGATCACGGTCAATCCGGTCAACGACCTGCCGGTTGCCGCAAACGACTCCTACGACGCCACCGCGGGCGTGGCGCTGAACGTCCCCGCCCCCGGCGTCCTCGCCAACGACAACGACGCCGACCTCGACACCCTGACCGCGTCCCTCGTGAGCGGCCCGGCCAACGGCACGCTGACGCTCAACGCCGACGGTTCTTTCACGTACACCTCGAACGCTGGCTTCAGCGGCGTCGACAGCTTCTCGTACGCTGCCGGCGACGGTGTCGGTCAAGGCACGGCCACCGTCACGATCAACGTTTCGGCCGCGCCCCCACCGCCGTCCACGGACACGGTTGCCATCACCAAGGCAACGTACAACGGCAGGCGGGACCAGCTCACCATCGAGGCTACGAGCACGGCCGCGCCGTCCGCGGTCTTGACTGCCTACGACAACACCAACCCCGCGAGCCCCGTCCCGCTTGGCCCTCTTGCGTACAACGCGAAGAAGGCCCGCTACGCAGCGACTTTCAGCGGCGTTGCCGTCAAGCCGCTCAAAATCCTCGTTCTTTCGTCGGAAGGCGGCGAAGCTACGAGTAGCGTCAACGGCAACTGACGGAGCCTGCGCAGTGAGAGAAGGCGGCCGGACCAGGGTCCTGCCGCCTTCTCCACTCTAAACGACGGTCACACCTTCAGCGGCGGCTGGGTATCGTCCACCCAGTAGCTGGCCCAGAGCTGGCCGAAGTCGCCGGTGCGGAGAACGCGCCAATTGCGCACGGCTGGCCATGCGAGCTGGAAACCGGTCACCGCGCCGGGATAGTAGATCATGTATTGCATCTTCCCCAGGTACTTCTGGAGTTCGATGGCGAGGCTCTTGCGCTTGTCGTCATCGAATTCCGTCCGCATCCTGTCCGTGAGGTCGTTACAAGTCGGGTCGCCAACGAAGGTCGAAGGGTCGTTGCTTCGAAGGCCCTTTCCGTCGGGGTCGAAGCCGTAGTAGATACTCCCCGCCTTGTTGAAGAACATGTACAGCTGATCACCGGGGTCGGAGGCGCCGGGGATGAGCCTGTAGGCCATGCCTTCGAACCATCCGTGCGAGTCGCGAAAGCCGGTCGCCCAGTTCGTCCTGTAGTCCTGGATGGCCTTCTTGAACACGAAGCCGGCCTCGGCGGTCATGCCGTCGTAAACCTCGATGTACTGTTGATAATTGGGGCCGTAGTCGGGCGTCGCGATCTGGTTGGAGATGACCTCCAGGCCGTTCGGGTGGCCTGCTGCGGCGAGCAGCTTCTTTGCCTCCGGGATGTTGTGCTTGAAGTACTTGCCGTTCTCGCCGAACTCCGAGCTCCTCGGGTCGATATACCAGCCCTTGTACACCCAGGCTCCCAGGCCGTTGGTGCTCCAGGCGGTCTCGACGGGCACGCCTTCCGCCTCGTACTTCTTCACGTTGCCGAAGGTCTCGTTCAGGACGTCCCGATCGAGGGCCCATGGAGTACGCTTGGCGCACCCGCACGTCGCGGAACGGAGTGGCTTCAGGGGGTTCCGCCTTGAAGCCGAAAAATACGGTGACGCCGATGGCACCAAAATCGCTCTGGTATAGATTTATCTGCGGCACGTCCCGCTTGACGCGCAAAACGTCCTCTGCCCGGATGGCGTATGTAAAAAGGCCGCCCGCCCGAAGCTGCGCCTCGCCCACGGCATACTCTCCGACGATGGGCACGTCGATCGTCTCGGCGTAGCCAACATCCTTGTCGAAGTAGTTGGGGTTGCGCTTGTAGACGAAGCGTTCAGATGGCCGGTACTCGGCCAGGTAGTAGACGCCGGCGCCGATTGGCGTGTGGCGCAGATCGAATTTGTCCTCCGCCTCCTTCGGGAATACGAAGAACTGTCCGCTCGCTTGACTGGAGAACTGGGCCATCATTGAGGCGACAGGCTGGTTGAGCTTGACGACCACAGTGTGCTTGTCTGGGGCGTTCAAGGACAGGACGGGCGCGTTGGGATTGATCGCATTGACATAGTCCATGCGGTTGTTCCCGTTCTTCGAGAAACGGCCCCAGGAGTAAACGATGTCCTCCGCGTCCAGGTTGCGGCCGTTCACCGGCTGGATGTTGGGCATACCTAGGTTCTTGCGGACCTTCATCGTGATCGTGAGCTTGTCGGGCGAGTACTCCCAGCTCTCGACCGCGTCACCGATGATCGTGCCGTCGCTCTGTTCGAGGTGCCCAGGTTTGACCCGGGTCAGCCGGTTGTAGTTGAGCAGCACCTGCTGCGCGTTAGCGAAGCTCAGAAAGTGCGGATCGAAGTTGGGGATGTCGGCAGTAACAGAGAAGCGTAGCGTGCCGCCGCGCTTTGCATGCTTGCTCGTGTCCTCCGGCTGGGTGATGAGGCCCGAGACGGGCTGCCCGCCGTCTCCTCCCTCATCGCCACCTCCGCACGCGGCGAGGATAGAAGCTGTGGCTGCCAAGGTTCCGCTCGCTGCCAGAGCCCGGCGTCGCGAAATCCTGCGTTCGAGAGCCTTAGACCAGTAGCCGCCAACCATTGACTTCACCCCCAGTGACTATCGAAATCATTGTTGGCGAAAAGTAAAGTACGATCGCGGAGGTTCGTCAATAGGTTTACAAATGCAATACGAACGATTTTCCCTTCTTTTTATGGCCTTCCCACTTTGAGCGGTGAGGAAGCATGAAGCAGTTTTCTTGAACTTTAGACGCCCGGCCTTGGTCCACTCCTCTCTGCCATACTGGAAGGGCTATGACGATCAAGACCCGCGGTATCAACCATCCTGCTCTCTTCGGCCTCAGCTACGAAAAGACGATCGACTTCTACACGCGCGTTCTCGGTATGCGGCTGGTCCTCGAGCAACCCAACCTGGACGACCCCAACTCCGTGCACCTCTTCTTCGAGGCAGGCCCCGGCCAGTTCATCGCCTATTTCGTCCCCAAGCCTGGAAACGAGATCTCCGGCCGCGTCCAGACCGGCGCCCTTAACCACATCGCCCTCAACCTGGACGGCGACCTCGACCAAGCGATGGCCGATCTGCGGGCGGAAGGTGTGGCATTCTCAGGCCCCATCGATCGCGGCTACGAGCGCTCCGTCTACTTCCGCGACCCCAACGGTGTGGTCGTGGAGCTTCTTACGTGGATCACGCCCATCCCCGACGGTGTCGATGAGGGCGACCTCATCCTCGCCGCTCAGGCCCACCGCCTCGCCCGCGGCGCCTACGCGATCGAAGATGAGGACGTGAAGGCCGCCATCGCTGCCCTCTAGAGCCTTGGGGCGAGCCAAGGCTCTCCTCGGCGCTCGAGGGCTCGGACAGCCCTAAAACCTGGATCTCGCCGCCGCAGGCGGCGCGCGCATACCGCTGAGGGAGCCGCCCCGCTAGAATGATCACGTGACCAAACCACATTCCGCACCGGGGCCGGCCTGCTAGTGGCCCTGGACGAAGCCTTCATCAGAGACGTCGAAGCCCGCCTCGCCGAGCGCTCCCCCAGCCTCGTCGAAATG